>CAMJHU010000206.1 GCA_946405565.1 uncultured Clostridia bacterium | reverse complement strand
ACTGTAATTTCAGGCAGAAAATGACTGATTAAATTCTGCATAGTTCCTTATTGAAAAAACAGATACAGACGGCATTGCAGCATACCGTTGTAGAGCTTGCGCTGCTTATCACTTCTACGTCCGAAAAAATGTTCAAATTCCTCGTCGGGCGTGATGATGGCATAGCTCCACCCGTCGCGACACACAAAGCGTTCCCCCATTGTCTTATAAATAGATCGTGCTTCCTCCTGCGTGAGCAGCCGTTCGCCGTAGGGGGGATTGCATACCACCACACCGCGTTCGCCATCGGGCGCAAAATCAGCGATATCCCGCTTCTCAAACGTGATGCGTCTGGACATTCCCGCCTGATAGGCATTCTGCCGCGCCAGTTCGATGACACTGTCGTCAATATCATAGCCGCAGGCACTGAACTGTGCGCCGCGATTGATGAAATCTTTGGCTCTTTCACGTTCCGACCGCCACGCCTCCGCCGGAATCTGCCGCCATTGCTCCGCGGCAAATGACCGCCGCAGTCCCGGTGCCACATTCAGCGCCTTCATCGCGGATTCAATCAGTAACGTACCCGAACCGCAGCAGGGGTCTATCACATGGGAATCCCGCCGCACAAATGCGATATCTGACATCGCCGCAGCCAGTGTCTCCTTGATGGGAGCAATCGCGCCGTTGGGACGATAACCTCGTTTATGCAGTCCCGCGCCGGAGGTGTCCAGCATCAACAGTACTTTATCTTTCATAAGAAGAAACTGTATCCGATGCAGCGCCCCGGTTTCCTCAAACCAGTTCAACGCATACTTTGCTTTCAATCGCTCCACTACGGCTTTTTTGATGATTTTCTGACAGTCCGGAACGGAATGAAGCCGGGAATTGAGAGAACTTCCTTTAACCGGAAAGGCGTCAGATTTCCCGATCCACCGCTCCCACGGCAGCGCCTTGGTCTTTTCAAACAACTCGTCAAAAGTCACGGCCTCAAACCGTCCCATGACAACGCCAATCCGCTCCGTATATCGGCAATTCAGATTGGCGCGTGCCAACATACTTTCGTCGCCTTCAAAAAACACTCTGCCGTTCTCGGCAGCTACATTCTGCGCTTCCATACGGCGCAACTCTCCCGCCGCCAGTCCTTCCAGCCCCAGCAGACAAGGAGCTGCCATCTGGAATATATTGCTGTTATTACCGTTCAACTCTGTAACCCATCCTTTGTCATATCTGACTAATCATAATCCACTGCCATTACGATTCGCAAGCAATCACATAGCCTTCTGCTTTTTCCCTGCTCAAGTGAAATGTATCTGCTATTTTTTCAATGATTTGTTCTTTGGAAAACGCCAAGGAACGCAAAATGGACACTGTACCGAAAATACCTTGTTCGATGCCTTGTTCGATGCCTTGTTCAATGCCTTGTTCGATGCCCTGTTCGATGCCTTGTTCGATGCCTTGTTCGATGCCCTGTTCGATGCCCTGTTCGATGCCTTCCTGTCTGATGTCTTCAATGGCTTTGCACATATCCACAACCTCCTCATTTTGATTAATGTGGATCGATGAACCCGTTACGGTCCTGATCACATTGGCTGTTTCCCGGTCAATGGTCTTAAACTTCGGATCTGCCGCGATTAGTTTTCGCAATTGCTCTTTGTCCTTGGAACATTTGATGAAAAGCAATACCTCCTTTAGATCAGAAGTGAGTTTATCAGCGTCATCCTGTGTCAATGCCGCAGGGGTAATCAGATTGATCCTGTAATCGGGCACATATTGCAAAACATCCGAATGAGATACTGCCATCATTTCATGCAACGATGTGGGACCGTCCCATTCGTTGGCACCAAAGAAAATAACCAGTGTCACCACAGGAATCAACCGATCCGTCTTGTGAAAACCCGACAAAAACTCGCCGGCTGTTACCCCCGATAGCGATTTGTCCCTGCGATGAGACTTCGCCGCTTCATCCACCTGCATGGAATATTGAATGGCGTCATACAGCATATTTCTTGCGGGCATGGCATAATGGATTTCCGACTGATTCTCAATACCAAGCAATAGATATGCCGCTTCTTCATCGCGCTTGATCACCCACGCCTTAAACACATCCCGTATCTTCTGCACAGGCATTTGCGCGGAACCGGCACCATATGGCGCCGCTATTGCCGTGGTATCCAACGGCTGAAGTGCCTCGGGTCGGATTACCTTTCTACCGCCGTAAATCAGGAAATTAAAGGCGTCAGCAAATACGTCCCGCTTTTCCATAAACGACTTTGTCAGTGTATCTTTCTCTCCGGTCATCGCTGTCGCCGCCTCCCTGCCCCAAACGGTTCACTCACTCGCCACAACGTTATTCCAGCGATAAATCACGCTGTCGGTATCCAGTATCATCAGGCATTCACGGCTGTAAGGTCTTTTTTTGAACCAAAGCTCACATTCAAAAACAATCGTGTCTTTATTGCGGTAAGCTGTGATAAATTCCAGTTTACGTCCCTTTTCGTTGATCTTGCGCATCAATTTTTTCAGACTGAATTGCTTACGAACCACCTTGCCGTGCTTCTTGGGTACAAACACATAAAAAGTGAACGCCCATGACGGATCGTCCGCCACCAGATGAATATCCACCCTGGACTCATCGGTAGTCAGCACCCGTCCCTTTCCACCGGGTCTGTCGTTGTGATAAATGCAAAAGCCATCAGGAAATTCAAACTGCAAAATGTCCTTTTTCAAATACATTTTAGCAGCCTTACAGTCGTGCAGACTGATCCTATCTTCCTCATTGCGGTCAAAAAATTTGTACATGGTAAAATTACCCCTTTATTCTGACGAAGGAACCTTTGGGAATCGGCTCTCCGCCGTATGGTATTTTGACGGTCATAGTGGCATGAGGTGCGGATGAAATCGCATTGCCGTCTCCGTCGTACATCTCTGTCACAGACAGCAAAAAGGAGCGCTGACCGGGCGGCATTATGTCAAGCGTATCGCCCACGCAAAACTTATTGCGCTGACTGAGCGTTACAAACCCCTCTCCGCAGGCTTCCACCATTCCTGCCACTTTGTATTCCCGCACATAACCGCCGTTTTCGAGTACCTGCCCCGGTTCGCCGCCAAGATAAAAACCCGTCGAATATTCGCGGTGACTGACCTTGTTGAGTTCGTCCAAAATCACCGCGCCCGGACGGTAATCAGGAAACGGATGGGTATAATAGCCGTCGATCGCCTGCCGGTAGGCATTGGTCACTGCCGCTGTATAATAGGCGGATTTGGCACGTCCTTCCAGCTTGAAGGACGTAACCCCGCACGCCGCCAGCTGCGGAATATATTCGATCATACACAGATCGCGGGAATTGAGAATGTGGGTACCGTTGTCTTCAAAAATTTCAAATTGCTGACCCACGCGTTTTTCCTCCGTAAGATAGTATTTCCATCGGCAGGGCTGGGCACAGTCGCCGCGATTGGCGTCACGCCCGGTCATATAGCTCGACAGCAGACACCGTCCCGAAAAGGACACACACATCGAACCGTGAACGAAGGCTTCGATTTCCAATGCTTTCGGTGTTTTTTCCCTCAGTACGGCAATCTCCTCAAAGGACAGTTCCCGTGCCAGCACCACACGCGCCGCGCCCATATTGTAAAATTCGCAGGCTGTCACATAATTGGCTACACCCGCCTGTGTTGAAATATGAATGGCTGCGTTTGGCGCCACTCTCTGCGCCAAACGCATCACACCGATGTCCGCGATGATAAAGGCGTCTACCCCCGCATCCGCTGACGCTTCCAAAAAAGCGGGAAGCTGCTCTGTCTCGTCATTATGCGGAATGGTGTTACAGGTCATATACACCTTCACACCCGCGGCATGAGCAAATTTTATGCCTTTCTCAAGCTGTTCGAGCGTAAAATTACCCGCACCTGCCCGCATACCGAACATCGTTCCGGCGAGGTACACCGCATCCGCACCGTACATCACCGCGCATTTCAAGCGCTCCATATTGCCGGCAGGGGACAGCAATTCAATGCATTTCTTCTGTTGATCTGTGTCCGCGATCACTGTCGCTCCCTCCATTCGCTATATTCTAATCCTTTTATATTAAGAATAACACCATTCCATATTTCTGTCAAGTTTTTGGAGGTGTGTCCGAAATAACAGCCAAAAAAAATCAAAAATCCCTTGATTTTCACCAAAAGCTATGTTATAATAAGTTTCCGTGGAATCTGACATTTCCAAACCGTATGCCGGTGTGGTGGAATTGGCAGACACACGGGACTTAAAATCCCGTGATGGAAACATCGTACCGGTTCAAGCCCGGTCACCGGCACCATGTTATGAATGAAGAGTGAATGGTGAATAATGAATAGTGAATAGTGAACAAGTTGAGCTTGGTGCGCTGTTGTACTATTCACTTATTCACCATTCATTTTTTGAATTTTTCTTTGGAGGGAATCACTTGAAAAATCTGATATTGCGCATCATGAAGTACGGTATGCGCTTCCTCTATTTCTTTATGAAGCTCTTTACGCCTGTGCAGGATAAAGTGGTCTTTCTGAGTCGGCAATCTGACAAACCGTCGGAGAATTTCCGTATGCTCGCACAGGAATTCAGTGAGTACGCGCCTCACATGACAAGTCAATTCTATTGCAAGCTGGGTCTGAAAAACAGCATGGGACTGGGCGATATCGCGATGATGCTCCGCCAGATGAAAGCCCTCGCCGGCGCACGCGTCTGTATTACAGAAAGCTACTGTGTACCCATCAGCATCCTGCACCACAAGCCGGAACTCAAGATCATTCAGATCTGGCACTCGATGGTTGCTGTCAAACAATTCGGCTGGCAGACACTCGATATGCCGGAGG
>CAMJHU010000205.1 GCA_946405565.1 uncultured Clostridia bacterium | reverse complement strand
CACGCTTTTTGGAGGCTCCCTTAAGTTAATGACAGTACTCTTTGAGGGAGGTGGCACGCCGCAGGCGTGACGGAAGGAGTTAATTTCACTAAGTTGTGGACAGTGATTATGAAATATCCGGATATAATTGCTTTTGAAAAATCCTGACAAAGAAAGGGGACTACAAAAATCATGATCCATCCATTCGACAATCCGATCAAGCGGGTAGCGGCTTATTGCCGCGTGTCTACCGACAATCTCGACCAAGCCAATTCGCTGGAAAGCCAGCAGCGGTATTTCAACGAGTACATTCGCCGCAACCCTCTGTGGGAGCTTCACGAAATCTATGTGGACGAGGGCGTGAGCGGCACCGGAACGAAAAAACGCGCAGCCTTCAACCGCATGATCGAGGACGCAAAGGATCACAGATTCGACCTCATTCTCACCAAGGAAATCTCCCGCTTCGCCCGCAACGTGCTGGACAGCATCGGCTACACCCGTCAGCTCAAGGCAATGGGCATCGGCGTGATCTTCATGAACGACAACATCAACACCCTCGACGCGGACTCGGAGCTGCGGCTCACCATCATGTCCTCCATCGCGCAGGAGGAAAGCCGCCGCACGTCCGAGCGCGTCAAATGGGGACACCGCCGACGCATGGAACAGGGCGTCGTCTTCGGGCGGGATATGCTGGGCTACGATGTGCGCAACGGTGAGCTTCACATCAATCCCGAAGGAGCGGAGATCGTGCGGCTGATCTTCCACAAGTACCTTGACGAAGGCAAGGGAACCCACGTCATCGCGCAGGAACTGCGTGAAGCCGGAATCCGCACATCGACCTACATGAAAAGCTGGTCTTACACCGTCATTCTCCGCATATTGAAGAATGAAAAATACTGCGGCGATCTCGTGCAGCAAAAGACCTTCACACCTGATTATCTCACCCACGGCAAGAAGTACAACCGCGGCGAAATGGAATTTGTCACCATCCGCGACCACCATGAGCCGATCATTCCGAGGGAGGTGTTCGAGGCAACGCAGCGGGAAATCGAACGGCGGCATGAGCTTCACGCCGCCAAAAACGGCTTTGCCAACCGGTACGCGCTGTCGGGCAAAATCATCTGCGGAGAATGTGGTTCCACCTTCGTCCACATTCAGCGCAAGGCAGGCAACGGTTCGTCCTATGAAGTCTGGCGCTGCATCAAAAGGCAGCGCGAGGGCGGCAAAAAGCGCGTCCTCGGAAACGGCGATGAAGTGGGCTGCGGCTGCTGCAACCTTCACGACCGCGATATCCGCGACATTCTGCAATATGTCGTCCGTCAGGTTATGCAGGACAGGGAAAGCCTGCTGCAAAGCGTTCTCGGAACGGTGAGCGACGTGCTGCAATCCTGCTCGGAAACAAGCAGCATCAACTACTTCGAGAGCGAGCTGCAAAAGATAGAGGGCAAAAAGCAAAAGCTGCTGGATATGTGTCTGTCGGGCGACATTGAAACGGCGGAATACAGGAAGGGATGCGAACGGCTGGGAGAGGAATATGCACGGCTGAGCGAAAAATTAGCCGAAGAAAAAGCCCGCGCACAGCTTCTGGCGGACAAGACCCAACTCATGAAGGACATCAGCGACACCATTCATTCCCTCTCTGCGGGTGAGGAATGGGACGACACCTTCTACCGGAATATGGTGGACAGAATCGTGGTTCATGCTGATTGGACGATTGATGTTCACCTGAAATGCATTCCAGATCGGTGGCAGGCGAGAATTTTGCAGGGCAGGGCGGAAATCGAGCAATTCAACGCAGAAAATCACGGAAACAACGGGCAAAATGACAGTGACAGCGAAAATGATGAAAAAACGGCAAATCAAGGGGACTCGGAGCCGATATCGGTCAGAATGCCTTTCAATTCCGGATATGGCATCACATAGCGCTGACAGAGATAGCGCATCGATGCGCCAAGTTCTCCATCGGGACCTCCGTACTGCAAAAGGTATGGTGCTATTTCAAAAAAATTTCGACGGATGACGCTGCTCGTTTGAATGTGATGTAATCTACGACGCCGCGCAGAAGGGCGTTTTTTTCTTCTTCGGGCAGGTTCGGGTTATTCAGTTTGGGAAGCATATCCAGATACTGACTGAGCGGTGGGCGTTTCTTTTGGGTCGGTTGCTTTGCTTCAAGCCGGGTGATCCTTTCGGTTATTTTGCGCTTGTTTTCGCGGTATTCGTCCAGCGTGTCAATGCCCGCTTCATACGCCGCTTTTACTCGCTCCAATTTACGCCGCTCCGCTGCGAGCAGATCAACCGATCTCTGTCGCGCACCGTCTGTCACCTGCGCTCGTTGCGAGTATACGGGAGGAATCGTACCGTTTATTGTTTTTTCCAGTGTGGCGAGCACCATTGGTGTCAGCTTTTTCAGACTGATGTAATGGGATACACTGCATTTCCCGTGCGCGTATTGATAGCATTGCACGGCGTTCCCTGCCGATCGGGTCAGCGTTGCTCCGCAGTTACTGCATTGCACCAGACCGTACAACATGAAGGGTAGTGTGGGATGATTCTGTTTGGCGGTTGATTTGCCATATAGTGCCTTGATTTCGTCGAGCTTTTCCTGTGCGGCGTTGAATACTGCCGGTTCGATAATCGGTTCATGATGCCCGTCGATGAGCATCACGGACGGTTGATCATAATCGCGGCGCGTGCGTCCCGCAGGATTCCAGCGGATTTTTCCGATATAAACCGGATTACGCAGAATATACTCTACCGTACGGTTTTCCCATAGTCCTCCGCGGGACGTGCGGATGGTAAGCGCGTTCAGCTTCTGCGCAATCTCCCGTGTGCCGCTCCCGTTTAGAAAATCGTCGAAAATACCTACCACGATCGGCGCTGTTTCTGGATTCGGTACATAATTCTTGTCTTGAATGTCATAGCCGAAGGCGGGAATGGATACCGGTTCTCCCCGCGATACCTTTTCGATCATGCCGCGCTTGACTTCCTCCGCGAGATTGATGGAGTAATATTCATCCATCGCTTCTATCATCGCCTCGATCAGTACAGACATCTTGTCGTCGCCCACATTCTCCGATATAGAGATCACCTCTATCCCCAACTGCTTCCGAAGCATGGATTTGTAGACAATCGCGTCTTCGCGGTTACGGGCAAAGCGGCTGAATTTCCACAGTAGAATCACGTCAAAGGGTTTCGGCTGACTCTTTGCCGTGCCAATCATGCGATTGAATGCCGGTCGTTTAGTGGTCGTGCGACCGGATATTCCTTCATCAATGTAGATATATTCTTCCGGCAGAATCAGCTCGTTTCGCTTCGCATAGTCACGCAGTGCCTTGAGTTGGCTGTCGGGGGAATATTCGATCTGATCATCCGTCGATACGCGGATATATGCTGCCGCTGTTTTCATGGTGAAATTCCTCCCTGTGGCATAATTTGTTTTCTCCTATCTGTCGTTTAAACGCGGGTAGAATTGTCACGCTCCATTCCCCACGGGTGAAGTCCCAATGCTTCTCGCGCGTTTTTTACCGCTTCGTCAAGATTATCAGCACACAGCAGATAACCCGGTAAATCCGGGAATTCAACAGAAATGCCTTCATCGGCTGCGTTAAAAACAGCAATATACGAATATCTGTCCTTCATAAAAATCTCCTCCGTTCATTCTCAGGTGAGAAGAAAAGCCTTGGCAGGCATTAATCAAATGTAATGCCCGCCTGTTTTTCGATGCTTCTCAGGTTCCTTTTGCGGTATGTCCTTTCTTGGTTATGTGAAAGTGACTTTGCCCGGTTTTTGGGTGCTTGAATTGATGATGATCGCCGAAGCAACCCACTTCATACCACCCATCCTCTATCAGCTTTTAAGGACTTCTCTTGATGAGTAGCTTTGCATGTGCTTTCCTCCTTACGTATACGATTATAGCACATAATTTATTATGTGTCTCGACAAACTTATTTACGCTTCTTTGGCAACAGATACAGCTTCGGTCTGCGTATATTTTTCAACCTCAGTCAAATTCTCGGAATAATCTACCAGCTTCTCTTGCCCCAGCGGGTTCAGCTTCTCATAATTCTCCATCAATCTCTGCTTTTGAATCCGGTTGAAGCCCATGTGATTATTTTTTCCTTTTTTATCTTTTTTTATAGTGGGATTACCGAATGAAACGAGTCAAAGCCGCTTGCATCTGTCAAACGCTCCACTTCATGCTGAAGGAAGATTTTCCGCACGACTACGCCGCAAAGATGGTGCAGGACGAGGTCGCAAAGTACAAAACATCATTGGAGAGAAACCACACCAAGTACATAATCATCAGCGAAGAAACCCAGCGGGACGGCTCCGTCATTGTCAAGATCATCAAGCAGTACAATGCAAGTCCTGTCGGCGATAATGGGTGCAGAAAAGAAAAGCCGCGTCAGGGAGATTGTGTTCGGCGTTGGGTTTGCGCTGCTGCTCCCGGTCTTTTTCGGACTCAGCGGAGTGTTGTATTCCATGCCGCTTTCGGACATTCTGACATTTTTGATAGCCGTTTACCTGATACAGATGACGTACAGGAAATTAAAGGCACAATCAAACCAAATCAGCCGCAGAGCATTTTCCATAAAGGTTGCTCTGCGGCTGATGCGTTATTTGATATTTACATCGCGGTTTGTCTGCCTTCTGTAATCAGCCAAAAGGCAAGGCTGACATGACTGTTCGCTCAGATAATCAGCCGGTGATGATACTTCCCAATATATACAGAAAGGCGTACCCCAGTATCGGAAGCAGAAAGAAGACAATCGCCAGAATGATATTTCTGACTCTATGCTCTTCATTTTTGGTAACTATTCAGTCCCCCCTGAAAGTCACAATAATCTTGTTGTTTTTCAGAGAT
>CAMJHU010000204.1 GCA_946405565.1 uncultured Clostridia bacterium | reverse complement strand
AGAAATATGGTATTGCCCATATTGCCGAGGATAATTTCCGCGTCTTGCTTGTAGTGGGATATGAGCTGGTGCATACTTTGCACAAACAAGGTGAAGCGGATGTTTCTGCTGCGAGCCGCCGTGATGGCGGAGGGAAAATCGTGGATAAAAGGCAGCTGGGCAAATTCGTCGAGAATAAAATTTACACGGCGGCTGAGCTGACGTTGGGGGAGGGATGTCGCGTGTGAAATCAGAATCGAATATGCCTGATGAATAAAAGTACTCATGAGCTGAGAATAGGTGGTTTTCTCATCGGGCGTGATGAGATAGAGAACCGTTTTTTCGTCACCGAAAGTGCTGATATCAAAATCACTATGGGAAAACAACTCGGTAATATTGGGCTGCGCGCTGAAGAGCCGCAGATGACTGTCAAATGTGGAAATGATGCAGGTGAGAGTCCTTTCGGGCGCGGTAAAGACCGCTTTCAGATTGGCATAGGTAAAGGAATCGCGCGGCAGATTGTCTGTCATATCGACCAAAAAAACTTTGGCGTCCATATCCAGCCCCATGTTTCTCAGATAGATGAGAGATTTGATGGTAGCTTCCTCCACATCGGAGCAAATGAGCAGTACGTCGCAAAGCCCCATAAAAAGCCGTATCGCCATGTTATCCCAGTAGGGATCATCATTGCTTTTACCGGCAAAGAGATCGTCGATAAAATCGTTGATCATTTCGTGAGCCGCGTCAATGTTGTGCGCTTCGTGCATCAGACGCCAGGGTTCATAGAAGGGATTCCAGCGATGGGATCGGGAGGGATCGCGCAGGTTCATCACGTAAATGCGATAACCCAGTTTTTCGGCAATGCCGCTGGTCCACTCGTAGATTTCACCCTTGCAGTCGCTGATAATCATGGATTCTCCCGCGTGGAGATTAAGGATGGTCTGGGGAATGGCGATATTGCGGCTCTTTTTGGAACCGCTGCTGCCGAATACAATCGTGTGTCCGTCGCCGCTGTCAAGGTATGCCGTATTTCCCTCCACCAGACACGGTACGCCCCCCACGGCGGACAGGGGATTTTGCAGATCGACGGGAGTAAGGATGTTCTTGATTTCCTCCGGTTCCGCCCATCTGGAATCGGCAAATGAATTGTCATATTGGGCATAGTATGCTTCATAAGTCTTGTTACTGCTTTTCATAAGGTTGACCTCCTCCGGTAAAACCGATGGTAATCTTTTCTTGCCCCAGACGCTGGCGGAACCATTTGCCATCCACAGAGAAATCCGCCAGATGTCGCACATCCAGTCGCTTGCATGGAAGGGTATCCATACAAATGGCGGCGGCGAGACTCCGGATTTCGCGGATACCCGCAAAATCTTCCTGCGCGGCGAGTGTCTCGACGGATTGCCGGAGCAGTTTCTGGGCGGATGCGGTGAGGATATGTCCTGACGAAATGAGCTTTTCTTCCAGCATGGAATGCAGAAATGCGGTGGAGAGATGTTCCACGTCCACACAAGGCGCGTAGAGCCAGCGTCCGATGGCGTTTTTCATAGATTCGGGGCGCTGCGTATCATCGGCAAAGACATACAGGAAGAAGAAAACCTCATCGGAATAGTCGTGAATGTACGCCAGCACATCCTCGAAGTGTCTGTCCGAGGTATGTGTCATCCACTGGGTAAGATCGATCAGCACCACACCGTGATACTGGTTGCAGTAGCCGGCATAACGGCGCATACTCTCCAGCATTCGTGTAAAGGACGGAAATTTGGGATCTTCCGTGTAATCGAGCCTCATATTGAGCCAGCGCTTGACGCCTGTAAACCGGACATATCCGCCCTGCTCCAACTCATCACACAGATTCTCCATGAGAGGCTCGGGCTGTACCGCGCCGGGAAAAGTAACAAACATCGGAGGGAGCGGCTTGTCCGCGTCGCCGTAATAATTGACCATCCGGGTCATAGTGTTTTGCAGTTGGGGCATTAGCGCAAGTGACGAAAAGGGTTGTTTCATATGGTATCAGCCTCCTGTGATGATATAGCAAAAGCGTCATGAATGTTTTGCCCGCCCTTCCACGCAAAAGGAATTGCTGACAAACTTACAAGTATAGTTTATACCACTGAAAAAAACGGGTTTTTTAAGCCTTTTCCGGATTTTCCCTTTTTTCCAAAGTCCCTGTATTCTGCTTGAAAAGCCGGTATGAATATGTTACAATAAAAATATTCGTTCATTTTTTATCTGTTTATGACAAAAAAAGCCGGAATCCTCGTATCATAGAGGACTCCGGGTCTGATGACCATTCTGACGAACCAACAAAAAGGAGATGCTGACCATGTTTAAATGGCTGCTTGCGCCGCTGCTGGGCGGACTGATTGGCTATATTACCAACGATCTGGCGATACGGATGCTCTTCCGACCGCGCCGCGCGGTATATATCGGGCGTTTTCAGCTGCCCTTCACGCCTGGGCTGATTCCCCGGCAGCAGGGACGCATTGCCGCATCCATCGGGGCGGTTGTGAGCCGGGAACTGCTCAACCGTGAAACGCTCACCCGCACTTTTCTCTCGGATGAAGTTATGAGCGCGATTCGTGGAAGGCTGGATGAATTCACCGATGATCTGGCGCAGGAGCCGTGTACGCTGCGGGAAAAGCTGTCAGGTTGGCTGGGAGAAGCATCGGTGGCGCGTTATGAGGAAGCGCTGCGCGTCAGAGGAACCGCCTATCTTTCGGAAAAACTCTCGGAAGCGGATGCGGGTGCGATGGTGGTGCGGACCGTGCGGGATTCCCTGCGGGAACGCCGGGGATTCGGACTGCTGTCGGGTCTGATGGACGACAGCTTCTTTGTGCCGATCGGTGCGGGGATTAACCAATTGGTGCAGCAGAACGCGCCGCGCTTTATCGAAGATGAACTGGGACGTATCGAAGAAGAATGGCTGGATTGCCCCGTAAAGGAACTGTATGCCCGATACGGAGAAAAAGCCGAAATGGTCAAGCAGCGGCTTCTGGAAACCTATGGCAATGTGGTGGAAACCAAACTCGGCGACGCGCTGACGGTGGTCAATGTGGCACAGATGGTGACGGACAAAATCAATGCTTTTTCGCCGGAGGAACTCGAAGCCATGATACTCGACGTGATGAAGCACGAGTTGCGGGCGATTGTCTGGTTGGGAGCATTGCTGGGGGCGCTGATGGGATTTTTGAATCTGCTGATCCGGTTTTAGCCATGGTGGAGGAGAAAAAGCTTATGAAACAAGCGGTACAACCGTGGATTCGCGGCGGCATAGGGGTACTGTGTGCCGTCATGATAGCAGCGGGAGCGGCGGCGCTGGTGCTGTGTGGAGCGAAATGGGACGCGTTACCGGGTGAACCGGATACACGCACTGCCGTTACCTCCAGCGGCAATCCAACGAATACGCTGCCGGATTTCACAGTGTCGTCTCCCGATGGGTCATTAGTGCTGACCCTTCTGCCGGATGAGAACGGCGCACTGTTTTACAAAGTGGAACAGCGGGTGGACGGTGCGAACTACCCGGTGCTGGAACCGTCGCCTATCGGACTGACCGCCGACAAATGCGATTTTTCCGAAGGTCTGACGTTTGTCTCGCAAAGTCCTGTCGCTTCACACGATGAAACCTATACCTCTTCTTCCGGCAAGCGGAAAGTGACGCGGAATGTTTATCGCGAGACAACATGGTCGTTTGTCAAGGATGGTTTTAATTTTGATGTGACGGCGCGGCTGTATGATGACGGGTTTGCCTACCGGTTTTCCGTGGATTCGCTGGACGGCACCGAAAAGACGCTCACCGTCAAGGAGGAAACCTGCGGATTCGTATTGCCGGAAGGCAGCAGTGTATTGGCGCAGCGGGTAACATCTCTTAAAAAAGCGTTCAATTATGAGAATGTGTATGACAGCGGGACGGCAGCGGATTTTTCTCGCGCCCAATCGCCGTATGTGTGTTTCCCCGCGCTGGTCTGTCCGAAGGACGGCGGGGAAGAGGGGGGCTGTGTGCTGTTGTCCGAAGCGGCGCTGTACGGCGATGCCTACCATGGTTCGCTGCTCAAGCCGATGGGCGGCAGCGGTTTCCGGCTGTGTACCGCGCCGCAGGTTTCAGGCAAAGAGCCCACGGTCATCACGACCGGCTTCACTTCGCCGTGGCGCTGCGGCATCGTGGGGAGTCCGGGAGAGATTGTGGAAAGCAATCTGATCGAATCGCTCTGCCCGCCGCCTGAGGGAAACTATGACTGGGTGGTGCCGGGCGCGACCGCGTGGACGTGGCTCTCAAAGGGATTTATGGGGCAGCGCACCCAGCGCACGCTGCGGGATACCATTGATCTCGCCGCCGAAATGGGCTGGAAATATGTGATTCTCGATGAGGGATGGCAGCCCGATTCTCAGCGTAAGGGGCGCGCCTATGACGGTTATTTTTCTTATTTCGACAACATTGTGAACTATGCCGATCAAAAAGGGGTAGGACTGATCGTCTGGGTCAAGTACGTCGATCTTGATACGCCCGAGGAACGTGAAATTCTGCGGGAATGGGCGGCGAAGGGCATCAAGGGTATCAAAGCCGATTTTTTTGACAACGAAGATCAGAAGACCGTCGCGGATTACAAAGCAATCTATGAGATCTGCGCGGAATGCCATCTGCTGGTCAACTGCCACGGCGCGAACAAGCCGACCGGCGAACGCCGTACCTATCCTCATGTCATCAACCGTGAAGCGGTCAGGGGAGAGGAATTCGGCGCACTCTTTGTCAAGGAGGCGGTGTGCTGGGCATATACCCGCGCTGTTGTGGGTCCCATTGATATCACGCCCCGCCTGTATCCCACCGGTGCGAAGGGAACACATACCACTCTCGGTGCTCAGATGGCTTGTGCGGTGCTGTTTGAATC
>CAMJHU010000203.1 GCA_946405565.1 uncultured Clostridia bacterium | reverse complement strand
GAATCTCCGATTTTGATTACAGAATCAGGAATTACGATACTCTTCAAACCGGTGCATCCACTAAAGGCGCAGGCTCCAATCTCAGTAACAGAATCCGGAATTGTGATACTTGTAATTGTACTACATCCGTAATATTCATATTCTGAAATCGCAGTTGTCCCATCGGGGATAACAATTTCTGTTATTGCGAAATGAGATGAACCATGCACATCACTGGAATACGTTGATACCTTCTTCCATTGAGCCTGTGATCCTTCATAATAGATATCTGTTAATGAATCACAACCAGTAAACGCCTTTTCTCCAATAGAAGTAACGGACGTTGGAATAGTAACACTTGTTAATGCGTAACAATTATAAAATGCGTAGTTACCAATCGAGGTTATGTTGTTCTGAATATTTACTTTCTTAATTTTGTTGGCATTGATGAGCCAAGAACGATCACTTGAACTGATTTCACCGCTGCCGGTAAATTCAAGCAACCCATTGTCATACAGCGTGTAGGTGGCTTTATTTCCGGCGGAACCGGTACTGATTGTATTCTTATACGGGCAATCACCGAATCCGATTTCATCGTGGTCGATGGAATAATACCAGTCGCCAACCTTGAATTCCTTATTAAGCAGCTCTTTTGTATAGGACTTCTTTGCGTGTTCGCTGCTCATGTTTTCTTTTACAAGAAACATAACCGTGGGATTGAGTTCAACGTGAATATAAAAATCACCGTCAATACAGCTTTGACACGCATGGGTAGATGGATATTTCATGACGCCGGTGACTTTCAAGCCGACTTCAACGGGAATCTTTATTTTGGCAAGAGAATGACTCTTTTTATTTGTGCCGACTTCGATAATAGTCACATACGGAGCAAATTCAAAGCCAAAATACAGTTCTCCTTCGATTTTGACGCCAAAATCCACCGTCGGATTTGGATCGCTCGTATTGACAAGTCCATTTTTGATAGAGCAATTAAAGCCGACCTTGTATTCAAACGAGGCATCTATTGTGATTTTGGCTGTTGCGCTGAATTTGAAGGTCGGTTCAAATCCTACTCTCACAGCGCCTCCGGCAAATTGAGCTTCTACCGACGGCAAATTAATATTCGCTGAAAAGTGTCCCGTTACAGTTCCATGCAGCTTACCGTCAGAGTTGATGCTCATATCAACATAGCTGTTTTTAAACGATGAATACGCTACTACTTTAAACGTGATTTTCAGCTTTAAATCGACATCAAGCTCCACATATCCCTGTGTAGAACCGCTTCCAAACTTCTTTTTCTTATTGATATGCTTATTGATATCAACGAAATCTTTTTCATCTTCAACGGATATACCTTTTTTGGCAAGTCCTCTTTTGGTGGTCGATGAAACAATATCCGTAACACCATCGTCCGCCACACTATCATCCAGTTCATAGCTGTCGATTTTGTCGTTATTTTCTATTTTGACATAATCAAAGAAATCAGTGATATCACAATCGTCATCTTCGTGAACCGTTACGGTTTTTGTTCCATCAGAACTCGTTGAAACATCTATGGATTTTACCTTGACAATAAGCAGTTCACCGTCTTTGTCATAAGAAAACGTATCTCCTGCTTTCATGGAAGCAAAATCGCTGTCCGCGTTTCCAAATACATATGTTCCGTTATCAGGATCAGACGCTCCCGGAAGATAGGTATTGTTTTTAACAGACTCGTCGATAATAGTTACATCGCTTCCATACACAGCGAAGTTGGTATCAGCATTTTCGTCAAGATTCAGTACTTCTCTGTCCTGATAATCATCTACCGTCGAATTCTTGACTTCCTGAATAGCTTGTGTGTACAGTTCACAGGTAAATACGCTGCTCAAAGGATAGTTGTTTTCAGGATTAATCAGAAACGCCTTGACCAGATAATACTGCGGCATTTCATCAATCGAAACAGATACTTCCGCCGTCTTTTCCTTCGAGGAAACTGTCTTTTTGCCTGAGCCGAGCATTTTGATTCCGTCGTCGGTATAGACTGCCACGATCAGTTCACAATTCTTTACGGCGTTGTACTCTACCGTAGCGATCTTTCCGTCCATGGTGATGCCTGTCACGGAATACCCTTGTGTCGGGCTATCGTCATTGCCGGAGTTGTTGATTGTGTCCGCAAGCAGGTTGCCAAAGGAATTATTGCCGGAAACAGTCAGATTGTCGTTGGCAACGGTTGTCTCCACCACGTTCGACTGCCCAGACGATTCATTTGAACTCGCAGCAAACACAGTGAGCGGCATCATCGAAAACAGCATTGCCGCTACAATAGTAATTGATAATACGGATGTTATTTTTTTCATCTTGCCATAGCTCCTTTGTGAGAAAATAAGCTGAAAAAGAATAAAGCTGTTTTATTCGGCTCTGATTTTTTTCATCTGTCACACGCTCCTTTTCTTACATTTTAATCCCGCCCGGATTTCCCGTGATAAACCCTCGCGGCTTTGACTCTCAATTTATCCGGCAGAAGCGTTTTCATCACAGCCTTCACGCCCTCGGCGCGGCGCAGTCTGGAATGGCTGTATTGCCTGTTCCATGCGGCATAGCCGATTTTCTCAATGCGGGCGTAAATACCGTCGCGCTCCGACGGTCTTGGAATGGGCGCTTTCAGCGCGTGGACGCGCTCCTGAATGTATTGGATTTTGGTAGGAATCACGGTCAATTCCTCGCTGCACTCGTTGAAGAACCGTTCTCCGGCGGGGGAATTGACCATCACAGCCGACACGCCTTTGTTTGCGTCAAGCTCAGGATGGTGATTCTCAACACCCCAGTAATCGCCAAGCGTGATGTCACCAATTCGCCGATTTCCGGCATAGGCGCACCGGTAGCAGGAAGGACGCATGATATTGCCCTTGATGAAATTCATGTAGTATGCGTCCTTATACGCCGGAACTGTGGCGGTTCTGCCGGATTGGAAGGTATACGCAAAGCGGTAGCTTGTGTTCCACGAGGCGTTTTCCTTGCAGCGGAAGCGAATATCGGTCAGTTTGTCGTCGTATTTCTGCTCGATGAACTCGTTGTGACTTTGGAAAAGGGAACGGCTTGGAACACCGTGACAGAGTATTTCCACATAAGTAATACTGTCATTTTCTCCAAACAATTTTTTGACCGCGCCTATCTGACAGCCTGTTCCGCTGAGCAGAATTTTTCTGCCGCTTCTGATTTCCTCTGCAAGCTCTTGAAGGACGGGCAGGAGATCACTTTCCACATATTTTGAGCCGCGAAGTCTGCACAGGTCGGCTGCTTCACGAATGAGCACATGACGGGGATAGGTTCCGTTTTGCAATTCACAGCCTACAACAATGCCGCCGCTATCAAGGATTTTCCTCGCCAGCACAGAGAACACACCGCCCGACGAGCTGCTTCGCAATTCGTCCTTGTTGCGTGAGATGACGGCATAGGCTTTGCCTTCCTCAAACCGTACTTTGTGATTGAGATGGCACTTTTCCTCGCACAAGCCGCAGCCTACGCATTTTCCCTTGTCCACTTCGGGATAAAAAAACCCCTCACTGCTTTCCTTCATGGTGATAAAGCCGACCGGACAACTCAAAGCGCACACGCCACAGCCGGTGCAGGCTTCATGATCACTTACCATTTTCATCACCGCCTTTTTGTTCTCCGCGTGAAAAGATGCTTTCAATATCATTCCTGAAATACAGCGCCGCAACCGCCGTTTCAAACAGCAGAATGATGGTATTCAGAATCACTCCGTGCGACTGGTAGAGATAATAATTCAGAGACATCACCGCAATGATGACACATACGGCGAGATATCCCGGTTTGTAACCTATCCGCTTTCGCAGAATCACATTCCGTATGATAATGTCCACGGCAAAACTGATGAGCATGGAAAGATTCGCGCCATTGAGTCCGAATTGCCGGATGAGCGTATGACAGAGCAGGAGATTGACAACGCAGGCAATCAGCATGGAGATGAAGATCGACTTGGTGTCCTTCAAAGCGCAGAAGATGTTGCCGATGAAAGTTGAATAGGCGCTGACCGCCGAGACAATCAGAAACAGCGGAATCACATACATCGAAGCACCGTAATCCTTCCCTACCAGCACCGAGAATCCGACACGGCAGCAGGGCAGCAGCAGCGTCACGCCCGCCATCAAGAATGTCAGGTATTTTTCGCTTGCCTTTGAGAAAAAACTGCCGTTGGTGGGGTCGTCTACGGCACGTTTGAAGGAGAATCCCTGCCACGCGAAGGTGAAGCAAGTGGTGACAAGGTTGATCATTGCACCGAATTTGCTGCCGACCGCGAAATATCCGTTCTCCGTCAGCGACAGAACATCGTTGATCACCGTCCGGTTGTAGCTGGTCAGCAGCCAGTACGCCACCGAATTGACCGCCAGCGGGAGCGAATACACCAGCATGGTCTTGGTCAGCTTTGCGTCAAATCCCGCCGAGAAAGCGTTCTTGACTACCTTAAGTCGAAGCCCGATAATCAACACCTGCGCCAGATTTCCGGCGGCATAGGAGATATACAGCGCCTTGTATCCCATGCCGAAGCCGAGAATCAGAATCAGGTCAAGTCCCACCATGACCACCGCATTTACCACGCCGGTCGCCGCGAACAGGACATTTCGCTGATACCCTCTTGCAATATAGGTGTAAACCTGCTGAATATTATGGGTGATGCCGTAAAGGAAAATCAGCCCGATAGCGTCGAAGCTGCTGAATATTCCGAAAAACACACCAACCGTCAGATAGACCGCCGATGAAGCACCGAAAATCGCAAAGCCCGAAAGCACCGCTTTATTCTTCTGCTTTTCGTCGTCGCTATCGTACATAAAACGAAGTATGGTTGTCCAGATTTCAAAAAACAGGATGTAGATAGCAATGGCGA
>CAMJHU010000202.1 GCA_946405565.1 uncultured Clostridia bacterium | reverse complement strand
ATGCTTCATAATATATTTCGCCGCTTTGGTTCCGACATAGCGATAGTGCCACGGTTCATAATTGATGCCGGTCAGAGATTCCTTATCGACGGGATAGCGAAGGATAAAACCGTATTCCTGACAGTGCGCCATAAGCCATTTGATCTCGTCGGAATTCTCCTGATCCTGCGTGGGATACTGATTGCTTTCGGGCAGAATATCCACTGCCAGCGCCAGATGATGCTCACTGTAACCGGGGTGCTGCTGGAGCTTTTCAGCTTCCAGAATGGCGCCGTTTTCCGGATAACCCAGACGAACATATTTACGCACCTCCGTCTCAAACAGCTCATCCTGATAGGCAATGGTGCGAAAGCCGGAAATCACAATCGGATGATATCCCGCCGCGCGGCAGTCGTCCATCATCTGCTGGAGTGAGGGATACATACGCTCGTCCACCCATACGTCACCGCGCAGCTTGACAAAATCGATCTTTCGGGTATAGCCGGTGGGAATCTTATGGTCTTTATTGACCAGCAGAATCATCCACGGTTCGGTTTCCTCTTCGGGTTCGCTCTCCACCGCTGACGAAACGACGGCAGTCTGAGCGGTTTCCGCCGCTTTGCGTGCCTGCCATGAAGACACCGCACTGCGTGTAACCGACACTGCGCCCCATAAAGCAAAGGCGCCCGCCGCAACCGCGCCGATCAGATAATAAATGGTTGGATTCGGTCTGTGATAACGCATTCTCTTTCCTCCATATGATTTTATAAAGCCTGCCGTATTTGCCGCGGCAGGGTGAAGCCGATGGTAATAACATTCCCCTCCAGCGAGGCGAACACGCCTCCACCCATCCGTTCGGTCAGCAGCTTGACAATAGACAAACCCAGCCCGGTGGATTTCCGCCGGCTCTTGTCGGACGTGTAGAAACGGTCAAACAAACTTCCCAAGTCGATCTGTTCTGGCTGTCTGACAGGGTTGGAAAAACATACACGCACATCTGACGCTTCGTTCCTCACACTGACAATGATATTTCCATCGGCGTGCTGAATCCCGTTGCGGATCAGGTTTTGAAGGATACGCACGGTTTTTTCTCTGTCGGCAGTGATTCGGATGGGGTCGCACTGCGCCAGACATACTTGCATACCCTTTTCTTCAAATTTCGGTACCGCAGCGGCAAGACATTCCATCACTTCATCGGTTAGACTGAACGTTTCCGGATGCAGCTCGGTCTCATCGCTCAGCAGGAAAGAATATTCAAAGAAATGCTCGATCAGCACGCCCAGTTCCGTGATGTGCCGTTGGATGATGTTCAGGCGGCTGCGCTGCACTTCGTCGAGCGGCGTGCCGGACAAAAGCTGCAAGTACCCCTTGACAGCCGTGAGCGGCGTGCGAAGATCATGGGAAATATTGGCAATGGTGGCGCGAAACTCTTTTTCCTGCCTCTCGAGCGTGAGTCTTGTCTCCTCTTCCTTTTCGAGACAGCGATTTACGGCAGCCGCCATACGCTCCGTGTCGGGATCCATGAGCGTGATGCTGATCGCGTTATGCGTGTGCTTGCTCAGACGCTTCTCCAATTGACGGCTCACCGAGCGAAGCTGACCCTTGAGATGAATGACCCATGCCAGCAGTACAGCGCAAAGCATACTCAGAATGACAATCACATACATCATAGCAAACGTGCGTCTCCTTTCCGTATGAAATAATGGACTTATTATACATATATTTTCTGAATTTGTACAGTATTTTTTATGAAAAACAGCAATTGTCAAAGCAATCCGAATGTGAGATAATGAAAACGGTAAGATTTACCGACCATTCCGTGATTGAAAGGTGATTCCGTATGAAGAAAAACGCCCGCCAATGGTTCTGCCTGCTTTTGGCATTTTGTCTGACGCTGTCCGCTTCGGCTTGCAAGCATTCCAAACCAACAACCGATGACGTCAGTTCTCAGGACAAGCCCTCGCTGACTCTCACCCGTGAGGAACTGCCCATCATAGACGGCGCATTGGCGCTGGCGCCTTATTATGAGGCGATGACCGCCCGGCTTCTCGGCGTAGATATTGAGGAAGCCCGTACACTGGTACTTTGCAGCAACACTCCGTCCGCCTATCAGAATCTCACCGACGGCAAGGTGGATATGATTTTCTGTGCCATGCCCTCCGACGAACAGGTGAAAACCGCGAAAAAGGCGGGCGTGACCTTTGAATATCACACCATTCTCAACGGTGGATTCGTGTTCTTTGTCAACAAGGACAACCCCGTGAAAAGCCTGACCAAAGAACAGCTTCAGGGCATTTACAGAGGGGAAATCACCAACTGGAAACAGGTCGGCGGAGATGATGTGGAAATCATCCCCTACCAGCGCAACGAAGGCTCCGGCAGTCAGACCGGTCTGTATCGTTTCCTGCTGCCCAAGGACGAAGTCATGAAGGCTCCCACCGAACTTGCGATCGGCGATATGGGCGCCATTATTGACGCGGTCGCGCATTATGACAACGCCAAGGGTGCCATCGGCTATTCCTACTATTATTATGTATCCAGTATGCACTATACCGATCAGATCAAGCTGCTGGGCATTGAGGGTGTGGTACCCTCAGATGAAACCATCTCCGACGGCAGCTATCCCATGATCAACCAGTCCCAAATCGTCATCCGGGACGACACGCCCCAAGACAGTGTGGTGAGAAAGATCATCGCGTGGGTGCAGAGCGAAGAGGGTGCAAACCTCGCGGAGGAAAACGGGTATGTGGCAAATCGTATGTAAATGTGTCGGTCTGCTCACGGCGTGCGGCCTGCTGCTGAGTACGGCGGCAGGCTGCTCCAACCATACAGACAGCCTTGCCAAAAAGCTGTTTGACAGCGGTATTGTCATCGACAACAATCTTGATGTTGAAACGGTACAAATCAGCGAGAGCGATGATACGGGCTATTACATTCAGATTTCCGGGCTGCGCGATTCCACCGCGGAAGACAAAATCAACCGCCGTCTCAAAGAAGCGGCGGACGAAATGTACGCGGGAACATTCATTCCTCCCTATCGCGGTATCTCCGTTAAACTGAAACAGAGCGAATCTTTGCCGAAATCCCAGAACATCTATATGTACACCGAGTGCAACTGGAACCATATTCTCAGCGTCTGCGCTTATTACTACGCGTCCTATTATGATCAGGAAACGCCTGAACAGTCGCTGTCCTACGGCTATGAGATTCCGCTGACCTTTGATCTGACCACCGGCGACGAGATGACGCTCAAAGACCTCTTCACGCCCGGCACCGATTATATCGAGCAGGTCAACCGCGCGGTAGATCAATATCTGATGCACAACGGATTTGACGGCGGCGCGGAGGAATATGAAGATACCGGTGTCAACGCTTCCGAAGAAATAGCGCTGACCGCGCCATTCCGGAGCATCGAGCCGGATCAGAAATTTCTGCTGGCGGGCAACGGCAATCTCTACCTTGTGATGGACTACGACACGCCGGTTTTTTACAATGGCTATTATCCCATTACCGTCGATATTCCGTCCGATGACCTCGGGGAAGTATTCACGCCGTTCCGCAGCACCGACAAACCGCTCTATCAATCCGAGCGAAAAACCTGTCATCTGCTCACCGAGATGACCGACCGGAGCGAGGCACGCCAAAAGGAACTGTCTGCCCGCGTGTCCTTTTACGGCGAGTACCGCTACTCCCATAACACGCCGGAAGCTCTGCTCCCGCAGCTCGAAGCCCTTACGTTTGATGAATCTCAAAGCCCCATTGCCTATGACGAAGTCTGCCGGCAGGTGACCGACCTGTTCGGACATGAGAATTGGCGGCTGAATATCATGACCAGCGCCCGGAGCAGCACTGTCAAATCGCATGATTATTATTCCTTTACCCGAGACTGTTCTTTCTGGTCGAACGAAGATAACGCATGGAGCGAAGACAATCCCAATCCAAAAACCTATTACAGAAACTATCAGACCGCGTACTGCTTCGACAGGGACGGGCATACAGTGGCATTGCGGGATCTCTTCTGCCAGCCGGAGCAGGCAGACAAGCTGATAGCGGATGCTATGGAACGCAGTCTGATCCAAGCGGTATCGGAGGAAACCGCCATCAGCGAGGAAGACGCACATAAATATGTCAGTCTTCTTTTCCCCCATATCAACGGGGTCAGCGTAGAAAGCGTATGCCTATACATATCATTTGATCTGTCCAACGCGCAGCTTGATGAGATTTTCAGGGAATGCTTCGGAGAAGTGGAAAACTCGAACCTATATTCTTATGGCGTTTCTTATCTGACCTATCAGGACATCGGTTGTGAGAACCTGATTCTGTTCCGCGACGCTTTTTGAGTTTTCATGACAAGTCCCCGAAATCCTTTTTGGATTCCGGGGACTGTTTTGATTTTTTGGGCATCCGGATGAAGGTTCCTGTCCTGCCTGACAGGAATGCCGTTACTGATCCAGTGTCACGTCGAAGCGTTTGAGCTTCTGATAGATTTCGTCGGCAAGATCGGTATCGTCCGTGTGTTCGTCGTCCATCTCACGACGGATATTCTGCATCATCAGATCGGTATAACTGATAATATCCGCGCACTGCCGCAGCTTCCCGGCAATCGCTTCGGGATCGGTGATCTTTTTCTTATAGCGGATCTGATGTTCCAGACTCGCCCAGAAATCCATTGCGATCGTGCGAATCTGAATCTCGGCGGTAACGACTTGTACGGATTCCGTAAAATACACCGGCAGACGCACAATCAAGTGCAGGCTGCGATAACCGCTGGGCTTTGGGTAGGCAATGTAATCCTTTTTTTCGACCAATTCAATATCATTTTGTCCCACAAGTGCATCAGCAATACGGTAGATGTCATCTACATAGCAGCAAATAACCCGCACGCCCGCAAT
>CAMJHU010000201.1 GCA_946405565.1 uncultured Clostridia bacterium | reverse complement strand
CCGAATCGAGAAGCGCCGTCACCACCACCATGCTGATGGGCTGCGCTGTCGCGGAGACCACCGGTCTGTACGCGCTGGTTATCGCGATTCTGCTGATCTTTGTGGCGCCGGGCTATCTGGTCAACATTCTCATGAACACCCTCGGCAGATAAACATAAGAGAGGAGACAGCGTATGCAGTCATTAGAGATCATTTCGGTTCAGATTGTCAATATTCTGATTTCTCTCTGCAACCTTGTCGTGCTGTTCCTGATTCTGAAGAAATTTCTGTACGAGCCGGTCAGAAAGATGCTGGCGGCGCGGCAGGCGGCGGTTGACACGCAGTACGCCGAGGCGGAAAGCGCCCGGGACGACGCGCTCGCGCTCAAGGATAAATGGCAGAATAAAATGGACGCCGCCGAAAGTCAGGCGGAGGTCATCGTCAAGAAAGCCGTGGAAAGCGCCAACCGTCAGAGCACCGCGATTATCGACGAGAGCCGCGAGCAGGCAGGTCGCATTGTGCGGCAGGCGAAGAATGACGCGGCGCTGGAGCGCAGCAGGGTCGAAGCCGAGATCAGGGAGCAGATTGCCGATGTATCGGTGGCGCTCTCGGAAAAGATGCTCGGCAGAGAAATCAACGGAGAGGATCATCGCGTGCTGATTGACGCGTTCCTCGACGAGCTGGATTAATTAGCGGAGCGAATGCGGAGCGGGGGAGTCGAGGGGGGCGAGCCCTCCTCGCAGGTCAAGGGCAGCGCCCTTGCAGGGACTGGGGCAGCGCCCCAGAAGCACCGCTTTAGCGGTGCGAGCGAGACGAGCTACGATGCGCAACAAGGTAGGGCGAATCCAAAAAAGGAACCCCCTCCCAACACGCGATAAAAAATTTGACGAAACAACAAACACAGCAAGGAGGACGCCATATGACCGGTACTGCGAGTACGACCGGAACCGGCAGAGAATACGCGATCGCGCTCTTCCGACTGGCGAAAGAGGAAGCAATTGAAACGGCGCTGGCGGAAGACCTCACCTTTCTGAAAGAGGTCTTTGTGCAGACGCCGGAATATGCTGCCTTTTTGTCCGCTCCGAGCATTCCCAAGCAGGAGCGGCTGGATTCCATCCGGGAGGCGTTTGGCGAAAGCCTTCACGAATACGCGGTTTCCTTTGTATGCGTACTGTGCGAGAAGGGTCGCGTGAGCCTTCTGCCGGAGTGCGTGGAGGAATTTGAAGCGCTGTTTGCCGCCAGTCAGCGGGTGTCGCACGCGGTCGTGACCAGCGCGGCGCCGCTCAGCGACGATCAGAAGGAACGCTTGCAGCGCAAGCTGGAAAAACGCAGCGGCAACCGCGTGGAAATGGAATACCGCCTCAATCCGAAGCTGCTGGGCGGCGTGATTGTCGATATCGACGGCACGCGGCTGGACGGCAGTCTCAGGCGGCAGCTTAAAACTATCAGGGAAGTGATGGACGAATGGGCAGAAGACCCGACGAAATCAGCAATATCTTAAAGGAGCAAATCCGGAATTATCAGACTAAGGTCGAGATGTCCGAGACCGGCACGGTCGTGCTGGTGGGCGACGGCATCGCCAGCGTGTATGGACTGCGCAGCTGTATGGCAAGCGAATTGCTGGAATTTGAAGACGGCAGCGTGGGTCTGGCACAGAACTTGGAGAGCGAGACGGTTTCCGTCGCGATTCTCGCCAATACCAACGATATCCGCGAAGGGAGCAAGGTGCGCCGCACGGGCAAGGTTCTTTCGGTT
Organism: uncultured Clostridia bacterium; assembly: GCA_946405565.1. Taxonomy (GTDB): domain Bacteria; phylum Bacillota; class Clostridia; order Oscillospirales; family Acutalibacteraceae; genus RUG762. The sequence goes on along the minus strand of CAMJHU010000201.1, from coordinate 3,157 downwards.
CCCGTGGGCGAGGAACTGCTCGGACGCGTCGTGGACGCGCTCGGCAGCCCCATCGACGGCAAGGGACCGACCAACTGCACCCATACCCGCAGCATCGAAAACGAGGCGCCCGGCATCATCGAGCGCAAAAGCGTTTCGGTGCCGCTGCAAACGGGTATCAAAGCCATTGACAGTATGATTCCGATTGGCCGCGGACAGCGTGAGCTGCTGATCGGCGACCGTCAGACCGGTAAGACCGAAATCGCGGTCGATACCATTATCAATCAGCGCGACAAAGACGTGATCTGTATTTATGTCGCTATCGGACAGAAAAGCTCGTCCGTGGTACAATTGGCACAACAGCTTGCCAACTGCGGTGCGATGGATTATACCATCATCGTGTCGGCATCCGCGTCGGAGAGTGCGCCGCTGCAATACATCGCGCCCTATTCGGGCTGCGCGATGGCGGAGTATTTCCGCGAGCAGGGACGCGACGTGCTGATCATTTACGACGACCTTTCCAAGCACGCTGTGGCGTATCGCGCCATGTCGCTGCTGATCCGCAGACCGCCCGGACGTGAAGCCTACCCCGGCGACGTTTTCTATCTGCATTCCCGTCTGCTGGAGCGCGCCGCGTGTGTCGCGCCGGAATACGGCGGCGGTTCGATTACCGCTTTGCCGCTGATCGAGACGCAGGCGGGCGACGTGTCGGCGTACATCCCGACCAACGTCATTTCCATCACCGACGGACAGATTTTCCTCGAAACCGAGCTGTTCCACGCGGGTGTTATGCCTGCCATCAACCCTGGTATCTCGGTCAGCCGTGTCGGCGGTTCGGCACAGCTCAAGGGCATGAAGAAGGTCGCCGGTGAGCTCAAGCTGCTCTATTCGCAGTATCGCGAGCTGCAAGCCTTCGCGCAGTTCGGCAGCGATCTAGACGCGGATACCAAGGCGCGTCTGGCACTGGGCGAACGCATTGTGGAGGTGCTCAAGCAGAAGCAGAATTCCCCCATCAAGATCGGTTGTCAGGTGGCGATTGTCTACGCGGTCATCAACGGCTATCTCAACGATACGCCGGTGGATAAGGTGAGCGAGTATGAAAAGCATCTCTTTGAGAAGCTCGAAGGACAGCATCCCGCGTGGCTTGCCCGCATCGAGAACAACTATTTCGATGATGAGGACATTCAGGAACTCAAATCCGTGTTGAATGAAATGCGGGGGTGATATAGATGGGTGCGGATATCAAGGCTCTGCGCACAAGTATCCGAAGCGTGGACAATATGCTCCATCTGACCTCCGCCATGGGGCTGGTTGCCTCCTCCAAAATCCGCCGCGCCAATGACGCAATGCTCAAAGGGCGCGAATACGCCGAGGCGGTCAAAGCCATGACCGACCGGCTGACCGCTTCTCCCGAATGCGAAAAAAGTCCCTTCATGCGCAAGCGTCACGCGGGCAGCATCCGTCTGATTGTGATCGCGGGTGACCGCGGTCTTTGCGGCGGTTATAATGCCAATGTGTTCCGTCTGACAAAGGAAACCATCACCGAAGCCGAAGCCAACGGCGAGGTGGAGATTTTTCCGATCGGCAAGCGTGCCTTTGACCGCTATCACCAAGGTGAAACGGAGGAAGCGGTGCGCTGCGAGGGTTACGACGCGCCGCAGGGACGGGCGCTGAGTGAAAAGCTCTGCCGTGATTTCGCGGCGGGCGAATACGACCGTCTGGGCATTATCAGCAGCCGCTATCTTTCGATGATGACGCAGGAAGCGGCGATACAGTGGGTGCTTCCGCTGGAGAGGAATCCGGACATCAAAGAGAGCGGTATGCTGTTTGAGCCGAGTGAGACGGCAGTGCTGAAAGCGGCGGTTTCGGAATATGTGTTCGGCGTGCTGATGGCAGCCGTGCGCGAGAGCTTCGCCTGTGAAGTGGCGGCACGCCGCATGGCGATGGACAGCGCGGGCAAGAATGCCCGTCAGATGCTCGACGATCTCCACCTGACCTACAACCGCGCCAGACAGAGCGCCATTACGCAGGAAATCACCGAGATTGTCGCCGGCAGCGGCGGTTGATGACGGGAACAACGTAAACAGGAGTGAAATAAATTCTTATGGCTACTATCAACACAGGCGTTGTCGTGCAGGTCATGGGACCTGTCGTTGACGTTCAGTTCAAGGAGGGCAGGCTGCCTTCCATCTTGAATGCGCTGACCGTGCCGATCGGAGAGAAGACGCTGACCATTGAGGCGGCGCAGCATATCGGCGACAGCACGGTGCGGTGCATCGCCATGTCCTCCACCGACGGCTTGCAGCGCGGCACCGTGGTCACCGATACGGGCGCGAGCATCAGCGTACCGGTGGGACGCGAGACGTTGGGCAGAATCTTCAACGTACTGGGCGAGACAGTGGACGGCAAGCCCGCGCCGGAAGGCGTGGAGCGCTGGAACATCCACCGCGCCGCGCCCGCGTATGACGAACTGGCGTCCTCCACCGAGATTCTCGAAACCGGCATCAAGGTCATCGACCTGATCTGCCCGTATCCCAAGGGCGGCAAGATCGGTCTGTTCGGCGGTGCCGGCGTGGGCAAGACGGTTCTGATCATGGAACTGATCAACAACATCGCCAAGGAGCACGGCGGCCTGTCGGTGTTCACCGGCGTGGGCGAACGCACCCGCGAGGGCAACGACCTTTACTGCGAGATGAAGGAATCGGGCGTTCTCGACAAGACCGCGCTGGTCTACGGTCAGATGAACGAGCCGCCGGGAGCGCGTATGCGCGTGGCGCTGTCGGGACTGACCATGGCGGAGTATTTCCGCGATCAGGAAAATCAGGACGTGCTGCTCTTTATCGACAATATCTTCCGTTTCACGCAGGCAGGCAGCGAGGTTTCCGCGCTGCTGGGACGTATGCCTTCCGCCGTGGGCTATCAGCCGACGCTGGCGACCGAAATGGGCGCTTTGCAGGAACGCATTACCTCCACGCGCAACGGTTCCATTACGTCCGTACAGGCGGTCTATGTGCCGGCGGACGACCTGACCGACCCGGCACCCGCAACGACCTTCGCCCATCTCGACGCGACAACGGTGCTTTCGAGAGGCATTGCCTCGCAGGGCATCTATCCGGCGGTCGATCCGCTGGATTCCACCAGCCGCATTCTCTCGCCCGAACGCGTGGGCGAGGAGCAT
>CAMJHU010000200.1 GCA_946405565.1 uncultured Clostridia bacterium | reverse complement strand
CTGAGGGGGCTGTCGGCGTAGCCGACTGGGGGAGTGCTTAAGTTGTGGATAGTGTATTTCTAAAGAAAGCATTGACGGATAATAATTTATTTGATACAATATGGCTATTCTATAGAATTTTCTATGTAAAGTGGTGAGATCAATGAGTGAGCAATCAGAGCATCCGTCAACGCGCCAGTTGTGGGCGCAGTTGTTTCAATCCGAGTCGGTTGATGTTTTCTTCACGCTAAACAGCGATACAAGCGAACTGCCGTGTTTTTCCGATTACATCACCATACTTTGCCAAAACAGAAACGAAAAACCGGAGCGCGTTATTAAGCGCACCAATATGGAACGTTCTTACGGGCATCGGCTGTTCTCAGGAACACGCCAGCCGTCGCGCGACACGGTATTGCAATTTGCTTTTGCGTTGGAACTGAATGTCGATGAAACGCAGCAGCTTTTAAAAGTGGCACGGGCGACGCCACTTCACCCGAAAGTAAAACGGGACGCGGTGATTGCCTATTGCCTGCATCGCGGAAAAACACTGACAGAAGCGCAATTGCTATTGTATGAACATCATTTGCCGCAGTTGGGAGGTGCAAATAATGAAATCTGAGGAAGAATTACAGGCGATTCTGGACACTTACAATGATTCGTGCTATCCGGAAGAATTCTTGTCGGGCTATACCATCATGGAATGCCTTGCGGAGCGCAACGGCCTATGCACCTTCCTTGTGCAGGACAGCAGCGAAGAGCCATTCATTGCCAAATGCTACGACAAGCGTGTTTGTACGCTTGCCGATCATCACACGCTGTTAAATGGTTTGCAGCATAAAAGCCTTCCCAAACAAACGGCTTGCTTTGAAAATGACGAGATGACAGTGACAGTGCGGGAATACATTGAGGGCATTCCCTTGCATCGTTACGCGCAGGACAATACCCTGTCACAGCAGGAAATCGTGCAAATCTGCGTTCAGCTCTGCGATGTTCTCGCTTACCTGCACCACAGAGAATCTCCCATCATTCATCGGGACATCAAGCCGCAAAATGTGATTGTCCGTCCCGACGGCAGCATTGTCCTCATTGATTTTGATATTGCCCGTGTATACCGGAGCGACCGCGACACTGATACGATGTTTTTCGGAACGCTGGCCTATGCGCCACCGGAGCAATACGGCTTTTCGCAGACCGATGCCCGCACGGATATTTATTCACTCGGCATCCTGCTGCGTCAACTGCTTACCGGCAGCACCAAAGAAAATCCCAACATCAAGATCTACCGTCCGCTCGTCCGCATTGTCCGCAAATGCACAGCATTCTCCCCCAAGGAGCGCTTTGCCGACGTTTCCCAAGTCAAAAAAGCGCTTCTTCATGCCAATCCGAAGTCACAGGCACTTCGCATGGCTGCTATTGCCGTATGCGCGGTATTGGCAGTGGTTCTGCTGACCTTCACGGGCGTGAAAATCTATCAGGCCGTCACCTACACGCCGTTCACCGATGATGCGATTCCTGCTTACCTGTCTGACGAACAGCGGATCGCGGAGGCCGTAACGTATATGAAAGACAAGTACGGCACGGCTATGTTCGACGAAACGGACAACATAGCAACGGTGGGCGATCTCCGTGCGGCAATGATCGACCTCTACGGGCTGAACCGCGATTATGTGTACGGTATCAATACGGAAATGCCACAGGAGAGCGACGCGTTTTTCATGCCGTGGGGCTGGGACGACGTGCAGACCGTTGACCGGGATATTGCGGTCTATGCGGCGGTCAAGGTGCATGATCCCTCCATTGTGGCGAACTGGTCGGGCATCAAGGATGACAACGGCTACTACCCCGGCGTTCGCGCCGCGATGGCGTTCGCGGAGAAAACGGGTATCCTCACCGGCGTCAACCGTCCGGGTGACATTACGCTGGGAGAAATGGCGCTGATTCTGGCCAATGCCGACAGGGTATTGGAGGCGGCGGAAACAAAATAAATGCTTGTGCAAATTTTTTCAAAAGGTGGTCTTGCTGACCACCTTTTTTGGTTATTTTTCTGATAAACTGTAACTGTGTCTACGATGCAATGAATCATAGCGCAAAAAATGTGATAGGAGGAACCCGCAATGAAAAAGAAATCCATGCATCCTACCGTCAAATTTGTCCTTTCCGTCATCAGCCTGATGATCGGCATTGTCTGGGTAACGGCGAGTATCACCGTTATTTCTTCTATGACAACCGCCGTGAAACCCGGCGGCGTCGTTGTATTGCTGTTCTTCTCCGCGTTGGTCCTGACGCTGGGCATCCGGGGCCTTCTGCGCTGGCGAAGTCAGCAGCAGGCAGGCGGCAAAAAACCGGGCAAGGCGGTCATCGCTATTCTGTCGGCAGTGGGCGTGCTGCTTCTGGCGGAGATGGTACTGGTGCTACCTGCGACCTGGCAAACCGGCCGTTTGAACAGTGCACTGCAGCCCTATGTCCAGGAGAGCTATTCCGACGGCAAAGGCACTATGCCGGAGCATCCCCGCTTCGTGTTTTACAACATGACAACAGGGCAATTCTCCGCTCCTTCACGCAGCACCTACCCGCAGGGGACAAGCGATCCGAAAGAAGCCAACGTCGTCGTGGCTTACAGCGAAAGCGTCCAAAAAAGCGGCGTGTGGGTGGAAAAAGGCACCGGCAAAAACGCCGGCGCGGGACTGAAACAGAAAGTCTCGCTGTATGTCATCCGTCTGGACGACTGGTCGCTTATCACACAGGCGGATTTCAGCGAACAGCTCGGTTACAAAGAAACCGGCACGAATGTCCTGCATATGAATCAGGTGGAAAGCTACCTGAACGATTTATTTGAAGAATGACGGGAGGTTTCACTGATCATGGGATTATTCCACTTTGGCAAAAAGAAAGGGACAGTCAAAAAAACGCCGCAGACTTTTGAGGAATGGACGGACTTCATGCTGACGCAGACGGACGACGCAAAAGTCGGAGAAGCGGTTCACACGCTCACGCAAATGTGCTGGCAGATGCCCATCGCGCAATCTCTGCCGTGCATGGCGTGGCTGGCGAACCGGACGGTGGAAACAGCACAGTCTGACAGCAACCGGCAGCGGGCGCTTGAGGTGCTCACGCAAGTCTTGAACCGTCCCACCTACGCGCCGGGTTGTGCGGGACCGGATCACTATATGGATGCCGCTCTGATGTACTGGGAGGAAACGGAAGCGATGGAAAAAGCAGTCTTGAACCTCTACCAAAACGGAGGAAGCATGGTTCACGACGCCATCCGCAACATTGCCTGTGACGGAAATTGTTCGCGTCCTGCGGGCGTCAATACCATTGATCCTGCTTTCCTTCGGCCGATTTACGCCGAAACGCTGGAGGATGCCTCATGTCGAAGGAGATATGTAAATGACAGACCTTCGTGGCATTTTGACCCGCTGAATGAGGGCTATCAGGCGGACAATGACTATATTTTCCCGATTTTTGATTGTATCGTGCGTCACAGGGACGACATGACACCGGAGCTTGTCAGCGAGATGACGGATATATTCAACAAAAAGCTGCACGGCGCGAGAGATCGGCGCGGCAGTCCGGTGAACAAACAGAATGTTCCCTATTTGTCGGATTATTTCAAAACATACTATCTGCGTTCTCTCGGACGGGAGGACGACACCGCATTGGCGGAGTGGTTCACGGAAACATTCTGCACAAAGAAGGCAGATTAAACGCGCGAAAGGAGACACTACAACATGGCAAGCAAAGAAAAATTGCCCACATGGATACAGGAAAACGTACCGGATGACGCGGTGTGGAGCGAGTATTATCTCATAGCAAGAAAAGAGGAAACCCGAAGCGGCAACCGCGTTCTGGTCAATCAGACGCTCAAAGAACCGCGAGAAGCCACCATTTCGGGAAAAGAAGTGAAGGACTATCTGAGGCAATCGTCTTCCGTCACAACGTGGATCGTTCTTATCGTCATCGGCATCGCGCTCCCGCTGCTGATGACGGTGTTGAAAGAGCCGATGGAAATGAGCAGCGGTTTTCTGACGGTTTGGTATATTCTCGCAGTTTTACTTGTCGTAAGCGGTATTGTCATGCTTGTCAAAAGCAGACAGCTTGCCGCCAACCTGCAATCCATCGACTCGTGGGAAGCGCTGGAACCTCTGATCGAATCTGCGCTGACCGAGAAGGTATATAACGCGGAAATCGCCGCACGGAAGGAAGAAGAAGGCGAACAAGGGGCAGCCTACGCGGGGTATTTCTGCATTCCCGCGCATGCGGCCGTGCGGGAAGACTTCGGGAAAGCAAAATCCAATTTTGGTTTACAGGAAAACATCAGGACTTCACTGGTACAGACCGCTGCCGCCCTTCCGGCGGAAGGACAGAAGCTGATCAGAAAGCAGTAGCACACACAGAGGAGAAGGATTGCTATGAAAAAAATCATTGTTTTTTTGGCGGAAACCTTTTATGAACTGCTCTTAAACAAGACGATTGCGTTTATCGCCCTGCCGCTGCTCTTTTTGGCGGCCTGGCAGATAGGCGGAGAGGAGATCATCCGGGTGTTTGGTATGTTATTATTTTGCTGTTCCGTTGGATGGCTGCTGTTCTGCCTGCTGCAAGGATGGATTCTGCGTCAGACGGACAACGAACGCTGGCAGGCATTGCGGGACAATGCTAATGGTGGCAAGCCATTTTGTCAGACCAAAAACGCGTGGTATCTCGGCCTTGTTGCTATTCTGCTGCCGGTTGCCTCACTGGGTATGCTGCTGAGTCATACGCCGTCCCCTTCGCCCTGGCTGCTGGCGATACTGGATATGCTCTCTGTGATATATCTGGTTTGGTTCATTTCTCGTTTGATGCACATCAAAGACGGCAACAATACAAGCGGCAATCACTGATTAAGCTGTCAAATCGGAGGTATTACGATGAATCCTAT
>CAMJHU010000199.1 GCA_946405565.1 uncultured Clostridia bacterium | reverse complement strand
GGTGGAATGTCTGGACATGGTAAGAAAGCTCTCGCAGCTTGGTATCAGCATTCTATTCGAGAAGGAGCAGATCGACACATCAAAAATGTCAAGCGAGTTCCTTCTGGCACTGGCAGGTGTTCAGGCACAGGACGAATCAGTCAGCATATCGGGAAATATGAGATGGAGCTACGAGAAACGCATGAAAAACGGTGATCTTGTGGGTTCAGCCGCCTACGGATATGATTGGGTAAACGGAACGCTGGTAATCAATGAAAAAGAGGCCGCCGTAATCCGCACGATATTCAATATGTACCTGTCAGGTATCGGAAAACACGAGATCGCAAGGTATCTGAATGAAAACAATGTACCACGCAGATTCGGTGAAACCGCATGGTATCATACAACAATACTGTATATTCTTCAGAATGAACGGTACATCGGAAATGCGTTACTCCAGAAGAATTATACCACCGAAGCGTTCCCGTTCCAACGAAAAAAGAATCACGGCGAAAGATCAATGTACTATGTGGAGAACAGCCATGAACCGATTATCTCACAAGAGCAGTTCCAATTGGCGGACAGATACCTTTACCGACGTATCCGCAGACCAAGACCACGAATCAACCACCCACTGTCAAAACTGCTGATCTGTCCCGAATGCGGGCATAATTATCGTCGGGTTACGGATGTGGAGAAACCCTATTGGAAGTGTTCCTATAAGAGTAACGGCTCCTCACAATGTCATTCCATCTTTCTGATGGAAGAAGATCTGTATGCGGCGCTGATTCGTATGGTGAATATCCTGCGCCAAAACTACGATACCATCATAAAGCCGGTTATCAAGGCACTGGAACAGCTTCAATGCAAGGTCAATGGCACACAGCATAAGCTTTACGAGATAGACAAATCTATAGCGGAAACGAATTCACAGATACACCTGCTGTCACAACTGCAAACACAGGGGATTCTGGATGCTGCCGACTTTGCCTCCCAGAACAGTGAGCTTACCAACAAGGTCTATCGCCTACGCTCAGAAAGGATGGCACTGCTCCGTCAAAACGAACACGATGATAATCTTGTCAGACTCAGAAAAACGTGCGAGATCATCGCTGAGATTGATGATGACATTACAGAATACGATGAAACACTCATCAGAAGCATAGTGGAAAAAATCATTGTAAGATCAGCCACGGATATTGAAGTGCATTTGATTGGAAACATCATTATTACTGAACATCTGCCGGAAAGAAGGAGAAGGATCAATCATCATGGATAACAGATATACACCGTTTGGGTATCATGTAGAGGACGGAGCGATATCCATTGCCGAAACAGAAGCCGCAATCATACGACAAATCTTTTCCGACTATATCGGAGGGAAATCGCTCAAAGAAATCGCCGCTGAACTGACTGTAAGGAAAGTGGAATATCTTCCGCAAAAGTGGCAGTGGAACAAGAATCGCGTCGTCAGGGTAATCAACGACATCCGATATCTTGGAAAAGACGTATACGCAGCAATCGTGGACGAAAGCACCTTTCGCAAAGCACAGGACATGAAGCTCGCTCGTAATACACAGACAGAGTATGATCGGAATACAGTGATTTCGCAGAGCGTAACCAATCTGGTCTGTGGTAAATGCGGATCACACGCCATGCGTGTTCACGACAATCGCAGCAAGTTCGGTCAGAAATATGTCTGCACAAACAAGGAGTGCGGAACAGAATACAGAATATCAGCAGATATGATGATCACAATGATTGCGGATCTGATACCCAAAGATATTCTTGCATCATCCGAAACTGACAAGCCGGATATCATGATGGAAATACATCAGATGGAACAGGAGATTGCGAGAGCCATAGAATACGCGGACAGGGACACTGAGCAAATCAGACGCATGATTCTGGAATGTGCCAATAAAAAATACCAAGCCGCAAGCAGCGGACGAGCCAATCTTGATAAAGTGAAACAGAATATCAGCCGCGAGGACTTTACTGTAAACCGCAAGGTCGTGATGGAATTAGTCAGCCAGATCAAACTGATATCTGATGAAGAAATAGAAATCACGCTTATCAACGGACAAGTGCTGAGAAAGGAGAATCCAGATGGCGACAACAGTACAATCGAATAAAACCGTCAGGCAAATTATGCCCACAATCACAAATGACGAGGCGGAAAACCACCATCGACAATTGCGGGTAGCTGCCTACTGCCGTGTCTCAACCGATTCCGACGAGCAGGAGATGAGCTTTGATGCACAGGTGGAATTCTACACCGATAAAATCATGCGAAACCCCGAATGGTGCTTGGCGGGTATATACGCGGACGAAGGCATAAGCGGAACGCAGGCAACAAAGCGTCCTAAATTCATGCAGATGATCAGACAATGCGAAAGAGGCAATATCGACATGATTATCACCAAATCGGTGTCCAGATTCGCCAGAAATACCGTCGACTGCATTGAATACGTCAGAAAGCTGAAAGCATTGGGTATTCCGGTAATCTTTGAAAAAGAAGGACTGAATACCATGCACGCCACCAGCGAAATCTACCTGAGTATGCATGGCGTCTTCGCTCAATCGGAATCCGAGTCACTCAGCGGTAATGTCAGAATGGGCAAAGCGATGAGTGCCAAAAAAGGAAACGTACCCTTCAGCTATAAAACATTCCTCGGCTATCGCAGAGGGGCTGACAACCAGCCGGAGATCGATCCCGAACAGGCGGAGGTGGTGCGATTCATCTTCGACCGCTTCCTTGCGGGAGACAGCCTGAAGGTCATCAAACAGTCGCTTGAAAGACAAGGAATTCCCACTCCTACCGGAAAACAGATATGGTCGGTAGCAACGCTTCGCTCCATCTTGAAGAACGAGAAGTACAAAGGAGATGCACTCCTGCAAAAGACTTATGTGGTGGATTGCATCACGCACAAATCAAAGAGAAACGACGATCGACCGCAATATTATGTGGAAAACAATCATCCTCCGATTGTCTCAAAAGAGGTCTTCGACAGAGTGCAGGAGGAAATGGCACGACGGACAAGCAAGCGAAAGGTCAAGGAAGTCGGGACAAAAACCGAGTCAGGAAAATACTCCAGTAAGTACGCGCTGACCGATATGCTGATCTGCGGACATTGCGGAACGCCATACAGACGATGCACATGGTCGAGAGATGGCAAGAAGAAAATCGTATGGAGGTGTATCAGCAGACTGGACTACGGAAAGAAATACTGTCCTGATTCACCGAGCATAGAAGAAAGCACGCTGCAAAGTGTGATTGTCGAATGTATCAAGCAGATCGTTCAAGACGAAAGCGGGTACGCGGCAGTCGAGAAATTGAAGCGCCATGTTCAGATGTACTTCGGGAAAGATGACGAAAACAGCACGGTAGCAGATGAAGCAAGAGCAGCCGAATTGGTTCAGGCGATCACCAAAGCGGCAAGCGGAGGTCAGTATACAGCCGAAATGCAAAGCCTGATAGAAGAACTGAATCGGATTAAATCAGTCATCGCGGAGAAGAAATCCCAACAGACATCTGACGAGCAGTCAGCGAAACGGATCAATGAAATCCTTGAAAGCATCGATAGGATGAAGGATAATCCGATGGAATTTGATAATGAATCCATTCGCAAAATTATCAGTTGCATCAAGGTCATGTCCAAAGACGAAATCCTTATCGTATTCAAGGGCGGCATTGAAAAACGTGTGACGTTGAGATAACAATCAAGTCACAATGTAAACAGCAAAATGCAACTTTCAATCACTGAATTATTGAGAGCTGCATTTTGCTGTTTGCTTAACAACCTATTTCATAACAAGACCATTATTGAGGTAGAATTATTCATAATAATCCGGTAAAATATTTTGATAGTAAGAGAGGCTGATGTGTGAATGGAGAAAATTAACGGCGAATGGTACATGATGGGATGTGAAAAGTCTGATCCCAAATTGCTAAGAACAGCAGATGATCTTCTGGAGCTCTTGCGGCATATCGGGTTCCTGCCGCTTTTTGCGGGCGAAATTGCCGGTTTTTCTGTTGAGGAACGCACCTTAGCATCCTCTTGGTGGAGCGGTGACATTCAGTCCGACCCGTGGGAATGGCGGATTGTGCTTGCCGGACATCCGGAGGTCGCTTACGGCAAATTCTTTGACAAAAAAGCGGGATTCATTCATAGGGATTTCTTCCCGATGTTTGCCAACTACCGAAGAAACGGCTATGATTTTGACTCTCTGTTTGATGAGGGACTTGTACCGCATCGCGCAAAAAGGATTATGGATGTATTCGAACAGATCAATGAAGCCGGCGGCAATGAAATCATGAGCAATGAACTGAAAGAAAAGGCCGGCTTCAACAAAGAAGGCGGCGAAAAGAATTTTGAAGGTGTGCTGACAGAGCTTCAGATGCAGACTTATCTTATTGTTTCCGATTTCAGGCAGCGTAAAAACAAGAACGGCGATGACTTCGGCTGGCATATCGGCGTAATGAAAATGCCTGAAACCAAGTGGGGTTATGATTTTATTTCTTCTCAGTATAATGAAGAGCCAAGTGATTCGTGGCAGAAAATAGTTGCGCAGATACGCAGCTTCTTCCCTCATGCAGATGAGCGACAAATTCAAAAAACACTTGGAATAAAATATCCCGGAGTTGCAGCGTCATCGTTGAAGCCGCAGAAAAAAGCCGTAACCAAGCCTTCAAAACCGGAATGGCCGGAAAACATTCTGAAAGAGATAGGAGATGTTCCGCTCAAGCTGAATGAAGATCAGATGGATGGGCTTTATCAGGCAATTCATTCGCTTAAGGAAATTGAACAGGATGTAATCAGAAATTACTTTGAAGAATATCTGACGCAAAAGGAAATCGGCGGGATGCGGAGTGTGTCTGTTTCACGTGTCGGTCATATTAAGAAGTATGCGCTCTGCAAGTTGAGATACTAT
>CAMJHU010000198.1 GCA_946405565.1 uncultured Clostridia bacterium | reverse complement strand
ACCGATAAGGTGTTCCTGCTGAGCTACAAACAAGCCAAATCGCTCTTTGCGTCCAAAGCCAAACGAAAGGGCTTCCCCACGGCATATGCCCTCCAACAGGGTCTTCTTGAAAACGAAAACGGCACGGGTATGTGGTGGATTGCGTCTTACAACCATCATCCCTACCGCGTGGATTACATCAGCCGCGGCGGCGGGATTAACGAATACGGCGCCCGTGCCCACGACAATTGGGTGGGCGTGCGTCCTGTCGTGCGGGTGAAATGGAAGGTTTCGCCCGAGGCATAAAGAAAGGCATTATTATTTCAATCATTTGCAACGCAATCCCTTTTGAAGAAAGTTGCGTTGCAAATTTGTTTTTGCGGAGGAGGGAACATCGGGACATATGTTTGCCCATCTTCATTTGCACACGGAATACAGTCTGCTGGACGGTGCCTGCCGCATCAAAGAGTTAATCAGCGCCGTAAAGGAACTGGGGCAGGAAGCCGTCGCCATTACCGACCACGGCGTGATGTACGGCGCGGTGGAATTTTACAAGGAAGCCGTCAAACAGGGTATCAAACCCATCATCGGCTGTGAGGTCTACGTTGCGCCGCGCAGCCGGTTCGATAAGACCCACGGCGTGGATTCGGCGTATTCCCATCTCGTCCTGCTGTGCGAGAACAGCACCGGCTATCAGAATTTAATCCGGCTGGTGTCGCAGTCGTGGACGGAGGGATTTTACAATAAACCCCGTATCGACCGCGAACTGCTCGCGCAGCATACCGAGGGACTGATTGCCCTTTCTGCGTGTCTGGCGGGGGAGATTCCCCGCTGTTTGCAGAATGGTGATTACCCATCCGCACTGAAATGTGCCAATATCTACCGCGAAATGTTCAGAGAGGACAATTTTTTTCTGGAACTGCAAAATCACGGCATTGACGAACAGCGGGTGGTCAATGCGGGTCTGATGCGTCTGCACAAAGAAACCGGCATTCCGCTGGCTGCCACCAACGACTGCCACTACATCCGGAAGTCCGACGCGAAAACCCACGAAATCCTGCTCTGTATCCAGACCAAGACCACCGTTGACGACCCCGAAGCTTTCCGCTTTCCCACGCAGGAATTTTACCTCAAGAGCGAGGAAGAAATGCGCGCGCTCTTTCCCGAAGCGCCCGAAGCCTGCGACAATACCGTGAAGATTGCGGAACGGTGCAATGTCAATTTTGAATTCGGTCACACCAAACTGCCGCATTTTGCGCTTCCCGACGGACAGGCGGAGAAAAACCACGCGGACTATCTGCGGGAACTGTGCTATGAGGGCTTGCGGACAAAGTATGCCCATCCCGAAGACCAAACGCTCACCGCACGGCTGGACTATGAACTGTCCGTCATCGAAAAGATGGGGTTCGTGGATTACTATCTGATTGTGCGGGACTTTGTGCAGTACGCGAAGGGGAGAGACATTCCCGTGGGACCCGGCAGAGGCTCCGGCGCGGGCAGCCTGGCGGCTTACTGTGTGGGCATCACCGACGTGGACCCCATCCGCTACAACCTGCTGTTTGAGCGGTTTCTCAACCCCGAACGGGTGAGTATGCCGGATTTTGACATCGACTTCTGCAACGAGCGTCGGCAGGAGGTCATTGATTACGTCATCGGCAAATACGGCAAGCAGAACGTCGCGCAGATTGTCACCTTCGGCACAATGGCAGCCAAGGCTGCCGTACGGGATGTGGGACGGGCGCTGGGATATCCCTACGGCCTGATCGACCGCGTCGCCAAGCTGATTCCCTATGCCCTGCATATCACGCTGCGGGAAGCGCTGGCGGCATCGGACGAGCTGCGGCGGCTGTATGAATCCGACGGTCAGGTGCGGGAGCTGCTCGACCTGTCCATGCGTATCGAGGGAATGCCTCGTCACGCGTCCACTCACGCGGCAGGCGTGGTGATTACGGAACGTCCTGCGAGCGAATATGTCCCGCTTGCCGTCAATGATGACGTGATTGTCACGCAGTACACCATGACGGTGCTGGAAGAACTCGGACTGCTGAAAATGGATTTTCTGGGCATCCGCAACCTGACGGTCATCAAGGACGCGGAAGAGATGATTCAGCGCAAGCACCCCGATTTCAGTATCCGGAATATTTCCTATGACGCCCCCGACGTGTTTGCCATGATGTCCGCCGGAGAGACAGAAGGCGTCTTTCAGTTTGAATCGGCGGGAATGCGGAGTGTCCTCCAGCGCATGGCGCCGCGCAGTGTGGAAGACCTGACGGCAGTGCTGGCGCTTTACCGTCCCGGACCCATGGCGTCCATTCCGCAGTACATCGAGAACCGCCGGCACCCCGACCGCATTTCCTACGATGATGAGCGCCTGCGCGACATTCTCGACGTGACCTACGGCTGTATTGTCTATCAGGAGCAGGTCATGCAGATTTTCCGCGCGCTGTCAGGCTATTCCTTGGGGCGCGCCGACGTGGTGCGCCGTGCCATGAGCAAGAAGAAGCACGACGTGATGGAGCGGGAACGGCAGGTGTTTATCGACGGACTGACCGATGAAAACGGCTGTGTGATCGTGGAAGGCGCGGTCAGACGAGGGGTATCGAGAGAAGCGGCGGAACGCATCTTTGACCGGATGTCGTCCTTTGCGTCGTATGCCTTCAACAAGAGCCACGCGGTGTGCTATGCGACGGTGGCATATCAGACCGCCTATCTCAAATGCCGCTTCCCCGGCGAATATATGGCGGCACTGCTTACGAGCATTTTTGACTGGCGGGGCAAGCT
The DNA here is from genome assembly GCA_946405565.1 of uncultured Clostridia bacterium. GTDB lineage: Bacteria > Bacillota > Clostridia > Oscillospirales > Acutalibacteraceae > RUG762. The sequence continues at coordinate 2,155 of CAMJHU010000198.1, read as the reverse complement.
GGCGGAATATATCGCCGAATGCCGTCGTCTGGGCATTCCCGTTCTGCCGCCGAGCGTCAATGAAAGCGGTATGCACTTTGTCTGTACAGGGGACGGTATCCGTTTCGGACTGCCCGCCATCAAGAATCTCGGCAAGGGCGCGATTGAAAAGATTGTGCGGGAGCGGGAATCCGGCGGCGCCTATACCTCCTTTACGGATTTTTGCAGCCGTGTGAGCGGCGGGGAGATCAACCGCCGCGCCATTGAAAGTCTGATTAAGAGCGGCGCGCTCGACGGTCTGGCGGACAGCCGCCGTCAGATGCTGCTTTCGCTGGACCGTGTGATGGACGAGCTGGAAAACGACCGGCGGCGCAATCTGGAAGGGCAGCTCAATCTGTTTGGCGGGGAGGAACGGCTGGAGCAGCGCGTCATGCTGCCGGACGCCGAGGAATTCCCGCTGCCCGACCTGCTGGCGATGGAAAAAGAAGTGACCGAAATGTACCTCAGCGCCCACCCGCTTGACGCGTATGCCGCCGTCGCTCAGCGCATTCACGCCACACCCCTGCGGGCGATTCTGGCAGCGGCGGAGGACGAGATGAACGCCGAATATAAAGACGGTCAGACGGTCCGGCTGCTGGTGATGATAGAGTCCATGAAACTCAAGCTCTCCAAAAACAATGAGAAAATGGCGTTTGCCGTGATCGGAGACGCGGGCGGTTCGCTGGAAATGATTGTGTTTCCCCGGACGCTGGCGGCTTACGCGGGTCTGGTGGCGGAGCATGTGCCGCTGATTGTGGACGGCAAAATCAGCCTGCGGGAAGAGGAAGAACCCAAGGTTATCTGTGAAAGGATGTTTGCCGTGGAGGAAGCCGACCGTCTTCCCACCCTGACCGACCGGCGAAGTGAGACGGCGCCGGTGGGGACGCGTGAGATGCGTGAGCTGCCGCCGCGTGGAAATCCGGTTTTGTATCTGCGGGTGCCATCGCTGGACTCGGAAGCATGGCGGAAGGCGCTGCGGGTGATCCGGATTTTCGACGGCACATCGCGGGTATTCCTCCGATGTCTGAATACGGGACAAATGGTGGAGGCGCGGCAGTATCGGGTGATGATGAACACCGTGATGCTGGATGAACTCAGCCGGATATTGGGGAGCGATAACGTGGCAGTCCGGTATGAAAAGCAGTGAAAAACAGCCGATGGAGAGCGTTATGGTTCAGACCGGGGCAGTCATTTGGCGCCAAAACACCAAAATTAAAAAAAATCCCTGTTTTTTGGCAAAAAGTTGTTGCGAAATCCGTAGTTTATGCTATAATTGACATAAGAATACGATTGTCGCGGGAGATGACTTGTCTTTCCCGGCAACTTCACATAGGTTAAGGAGGATACTTATCATGAGCAAGGAAAAATCTATTGCGGTTCTCACCAGCGGCGGCGACGCCCCGGGCATGAACGCCGCCGTCCGTGCGGTGGTCAGAACGGCCATCTATAAGGGAATGGACGTTTACGGCGTGCAGAGAGGCTACAACGGTCTTATCACCGGCGACGTCAACAAGATGGATCTGAGAAGCGTTTCCGATATTATCCACAGAGGCGGTACGGTGCTGTACACCGCCAGAAGTCCCAAGTTCAGAACCGAAGAAGGCGTGCATCAGGCAGCCGATTATTGCCGTCAGCTGGGCATTGAAGGCGTGGTCGTCATCGGCGGCGACGGTTCCTATCGCGGCGCGCGCGACCTGACCCATGCGGGCATTCCCTGCGTCGGTCTGCCGGGTACCATCGACAACGACATCAGCTCCACTGACTACACCATCGGCTTCGATACGGCTATGAATACCGCCATGCACATGGTGGACAATATCCGCGATACGTCCCAGTCCCACGACCGGTGCAGCGTCGTGGAGGTCATGGGCAGAAACGCCGGTTATCTGGCGCTTCACACCGGCATTGCCTGCGGTGCTACTGCCATTCTGGTGCCGGAGATTCCCTTTGATCTGGAAAGAGACGTGATTGCCAAGATCACCCGGACCCAGCGCACCGGCAAGAAGAATTTTATCATTGTCGTGGCGGAAGGCGTCGGCGGCACCGAGAAGATTGCCCGCCATATCCAGGAACTGACCGGCATCGACACCAGAGCCACCATTCTGGGTCATGTGCAGCGCGGCGGTTCGCCCACCGT
>CAMJHU010000197.1 GCA_946405565.1 uncultured Clostridia bacterium | reverse complement strand
TTACCACAACACCGATGAATACATCAATTTCTATGTGGTCAAGCACGGTGTGGACGCGAGAGAAGTGACTTTGAAAGATGCGGCGCACATGAATTTCTGTGACCTGCCGCTGGTCTCGCCGCCGCTTGCCGCCATGTTCGGCACCGGCAAACGCGACCCGAGAGAGTGCATTCAGACGGTCAATGAGATGGTGCTGGAATATTTCAATTACTATCTCAAAGATTCGGGCAATCTTGCCCTCGCGGACGAATATTGATGGAGTGTGCTGGGGAGTATTCTGCTGCCCGCAACGACGCTGGGGCTCAGCGCCTATCTGGTGCCGCCGGTCAGTTCAACCAACGGCTCGCGCAGTGGCAGAAGGAATATAGTGATGAGTGATTAGTGTTTAGTGATTAGTTCCTACCGTTTACCGCGTCGGATGGCAGTTTGCCTATCATCCGACGCGGAATTTTTGATTTTTTCATTGTTTAAATAATCTTAACAGCACCCGTATGATTTTCGTGCTATAATAAAGCTGATATTTTCTATGACAGAGGTGTAGAAATGAATCTAAAAAATATCAGAATCAACAAAAAGAAACTTAACTCATTCCAGATTATTATTCTGAGCTTCTTTTCGCTGATTCTTCTGGGGACACTTCTTCTGATGCTGCCGATTTCCTCGCGTCAGCGGTGTGTCACTTCTTTTCCCGACGCGATGTTCACCGCTGTTTCCGCGACCTGTGTGACGGGTCTTGTGGTGAAGGATACCGCTACCTATTGGTCATTGTTCGGACAGACGGTCATTCTGCTGCTCATTCAGATCGGAGGAATGGGAGTCATCACCATCGGACTGGCAATTATGATGGTGTCCGGGAAAAAAATCGGCTTGTGGCAGCGAAGCACCATGCAGGAATCGATCTCCGCGCCGCAGGTCGGCGGCATCGTCCGGCTGACGGGCTTTATCCTCAAAATGTCCGCCATTATGGAACTCATCGGAGCTGTTTTGCTTGCGCCGGTATTTCTTAAAGATTTTGGATTTCCGAAAGGAATCTGGTATTCCCTTTTTCACAGTATTTCCGCTTTCTGCAATGCGGGATTCGACCTCTTGGGAATACGGGAGCCGTTTTCGTCCTTGACGTCCTACCGCACCAATCTCTATCTGAATGTCATCATTATGCTGCTGATTATCACCGGCGGTATCGGCTTTCTGGTCTGGAGCGATGTGGGAACCTATCGGCAGCATTTCAAAAAATATTCGCTGCAAAGCAAAGTCGTATTACTTACGTCTGCCATTCTGATTGTTCTGCCGGCATTGTATTTTTTCTTCTATGAATATGCAGACGTCAGATTCCATGACCGGTTTCTCTATTCACTGTTTCAGTCCGTCACCACAAGAACTGCGGGATTCAATACCACTGATCTTGCCGCCATGGACGAATCCGGCACAGCCATCATGATTATCCTGATGCTCATCGGCGGTTCTCCCGGCTCTACTGCGGGAGGAATGAAAACCGCCACCTTCGCGGTGCTGTTTCTTGCCGCGATCACGGTATTCAGCCGCCGGAACGACGTCCAGTGCTTCAAAAGAAGACTCTCGGATGAAACCGTCCGCAACGCGGGGGCAATCTTCTTTATGTACCTTGTACTGTTTTTTGCGAGCGGCATCATCATCAGCCGCACCGAGCATTTGCCGCTTTTGACGTGCCTGTTTGAAACAGGTTCCGCCATCGGCACCGTGGGGCTGACACTCGGCATTACCAGCAAGCTGTCGGCACTGTCCCGTGTGATTCTGATGATACTGATGTTCTTTGGCAGAGTCGGAGGATTGACCATGATTTATGCGGCGTTGCCGTCCTCAGACAGTAAACATTCACGCCTTCCACTTGATAAAATTTCCGTTGGATAAGGAGAAATCGTATGAAAACCGTATTGATTATCGGCGTAGGACAATTCGGAAGCCATATCGCAAAGCGTATGGCGGAACTTCGATGCGAGGTTATGGCAGTAGATCTCAACGAGGATCGTATCAATGAAATCCTGCCCTATGTGACCAATGCAAGAATCGGGGACAGTACTAATGAAGATTTTTTGCGTTCTCTCGGTGTAGATAACTATGATGTGTGCATTGTGGCGCTTGGCGGTCTGTTCCAGTCCTCTCTGGAAACCACCTCGCTGCTCAGCGAGCTGGGCGCAAAACAGATTATCTCCCGTGCGACAAATGATGTGCAGATGAAATTTCTGCTCCGGAACGGCGCCGATGAAGTGGTCTATCCCGAAAAACAGATGGCACTGCGTATCGCGACAAAATATGCGTCGGACAGTATTCTGGACTTTATTCAGTTGGATAACAATTATTCCATCTATGAAATGAAAGTGCCGAAGGAATGGTATGGCAAGACGCTTTCACAAATTGACGTGAGAAAAAAATACAAAGTCAATATCCTGACTGTGAAACGAAAAAGAGAGGTTTTTATCCCTTCCTTTGATACCGTTATGCAGACCGATGACATTGTGTTTGCTATCGGAGAAATCCGTGATATTCAACGGTGTTTCAGAATATAGGAAACCATAATAGGGCGGACAGTGATGATTTGACAGAAATGCCCGCCGTTCGGGAATCGTGGAAAATAACCACGGTATCGGAACGGCGGGCTTTTTATGCGTATACAGGTCTGATAAAATTAATTTTATGCTTGATACAGGAAATCACCGTTTCCCGTTCGCTGTCGGCGTATTCCCCGTCCAGTGACCACTGGGTAGCACTATCGGATTCTACCACAAATCTGTCCGAGCGGCAGAAGTCGATATAGGGATTCCCTTCGTAGGAACTGTGAGCGAGACTGTGCAGCATGGCATACAGATCGGAAAAGCAGGCCGGCTTTCTGATGAGCAGCATTTCAAGCTGTTCATCGCTGACGTCTACATCGTTCTCACTGTATTGAACCAGACCGCCGATGCGGCGGGAATTGCTGAATGCCCCGAAGAGGTAGTCCCCCTCAAAGGTCTGACCGTCAGTGTAGACGATCTTATGTTCGGCGCGGATATCGCCCAGATCCCTGATGCCTTCGAGAAAGTAGGAGAGGCGTCCCCAGCGGTTTTTCATAGGCTGCGGCGTGCGGTAGGAGGTTGCTGTAAACGCGCCGAAAGAGGCGACATAGCCGAAATAGCTCCGTTCATTGCCGGTGAAGCGTCCCGCGTCGATGGGTGCGGTGCGGCAGGCGAGAATGTCTCTGACAGCCTGTTCCGGCTGACTGGCGAGCTGCATACTGGCGGCAAAATCATTGGTACTGCCGGCGGGAATATAGCCCAGCGGGGTGTCCAGATGACTTTTGAGCATACCGTTGATGACTTCATTCAGGGTGCCGTCGCCGCCCATGCAGGTGATGATATCAAAGCGGTCGCCGTCCCGGCAGACGAACTCGGTGCCGTCGCCACGCTTGTCCGTGAGATACAGGGTGCATTCCGCACCGCCCTCACGAAACCATTCCGCCACCGATTCCGAATTCTTTTCGCCCCATCTGCGTCCCGCGCAGGGATTGACGATGAGCATGATGTTTTTTCTTTTCATAAAGCGGTTCCTCCTCTTGTCGTGTGATATTGTTTCCGGTTTTTGAGGATACATTCAGTGTATCTCCCTGACCTTAAACACACTTAAAACAGAGGAAAAAAAGACCTCCGTATGGAAAAAACATACGGAGGTCATCTGTTGTCATAAAAGCTTACGGCTTTTCGGGGAGAATCATGGTGATGCGGGTGCCTTTGCCGACGGTGGATTCCACAGTGACAGAACCGCCGAGTTTTTCCACCACCGAACGGGTGATGAACAGTCCCATACCGGTGCGTCTACCGGACTCGTTGGGGACGTTGTCGCCCATGTAACCGGCAAGGAAGATTTTAGGCAGTTCGGCTTCCGGGATGCCGCAGCCGTTGTCGTCCACCATCAGATGAATCAGGCTGCCTTCCTTTTTGGCGGAAATCGCAATTTTCCCGCCCAGACCGGTGAATTCCACCGCGTTGAAGACCACCTGTGTGAGCGCAAAGATGAGCCAGCGCTTGTCGGTGACAATGTTGATGTCCAGACCCTTCCAGAGCAGACCGATGCGCTTTTCCATAAAGAAGGGAGAGAAACGCCGCAGACAGTCCTTGACCACTGCGGAGAAATTGTACTCCTTGAGTTCGAGGTTGTCGCGGATGCTGTCGAGCATGGTAAAGTAGTAGATGCGGTCGAGCATGGCATTGATATATTCCGCTTCGCGTCCGAGCGCGTCGGCGGTTTTCTTGTCCGGCAGGGCTTCCACCAGCTTGAGCAGGCGGATGGCAGCGGGCTTGGCGTCAGCCGCCCATACTTCCACGCAATCGCTGTAACGAAGCTCTTCATCCGTCATTTCCTCAAAGAACTCATCGATTTCCTTGCCGCGGCTGTCCCGTCTGTCCTGATAGAGTGAACGGGGCTGCGCGACCGGTACCGTCTGCACGGAAACGGGTGGTGAAGGAGGCGCATAGGATGCCGCCGCGTGGGATTCCTCTACGGGAGCCGGTGCGGCGGATTCACCCCGGAAGGGAATGGACATGACCGGTCCGCCGATCACGTCCCCGCGGGAAGAGGGGGGAGGGGGAACCACGCCCGGCGCAACCGCATCAGCCGCCATGGTTACTTCGTCACGCAATGCGGGGGAAGCGGCAAAATTCATCACCGATCCGCCGATGGAATCCGGTTCGACCGGATGGGACTGCTGGAAATCAAACGAGGTGCGCAGGGGGATTTCCGGCGAAGACTCAACCGGCGGTTGAGCGGAAACGTCGTGTGCTTCGGTGCGCTGTCCGCCGCGACGGAATACCCCTCCAAAGCGCTGTTTGCGAGAGGTTTCCTCGCGGACAGGTTCCGGCTGGGGGGAATCAGTGAGAGGAAGGTCGGAGAAATCGTCTCCACTGTCG
>CAMJHU010000196.1 GCA_946405565.1 uncultured Clostridia bacterium | reverse complement strand
GCGAAGAACGCCCAGATCAGCGTCCAGATCAGAACGCCGAAGAAGGTATGAGACATTCTGGCGTCGCCGCCCAGCATACTGCCGAAATTGGCGAAGCCAACCCAGTCAAAGAGGTGACCAGGCACCTGATGATCCTTATCGTAGTTGGTGAACGCGATGCAGATCATGTAAATCAGCGGCAGCACCGAGAAAACGAGGATACCGCAGATCGGGACAAACAAAAGTGTCACATGGAATCTCTGATCGAGAAGAACCATGATATCGTCTTTGAGAGAGGGAATCTTCTTGCCTTCTTTTGCAAGGATCTGAAGATTCTTGGCGCTCTTATGGCTGCAATAACCAGCCCAAATGGCACCGGCCGTAACCATGGTGGTCAACACACCAAAGAGCAGGAACAGCATGGAGTTATCGCCGAGTTTATACTCAGGCATGATCTTGCCAGGCACTTCTACCCAGCCGGTCTCTACTGTACCCAGCGTGACAAGGTTGATCAGATTCTGAATACCGCCCATTGCCATGAAAGCAATGTAGCCGACTTCAATTGCCAAAAACGCAATGCCTTTGGCAATCTGACCATGAACAAAGTTGCCAAGACCGAAAATCACATAGGATAACTTTGTCACTAAAGTATCCGGAATTTCGACCTTGTCTTCCAAGTTCTTTTTACTCATTGGATTTCCTCACTTTCATAAAAATTTCCACAAAGCCTTTTCGTTAAAAGTAGCCTGAATACATTTTATTCAAAACATATTCAGGCTACATATTAACTATAGTCTAGGCATTGTGCGTTGCCGCACATTCTTATGAGAGATGTTACGCTAAATTACGCGCCAACATTCGCCTGCATGTTCTGAACCAGCGTGTCGAGAGCAGCCTGGATATTCTCAACACCGGAGAGCTTGCCGGCATAGAGGTCGGTAACGATAGCAGCTTCGAGGGTCCAGTAGTCAGCAGTGCCGGTCAGAGGCTGGTTGGTAACGGTGTAGCCGCCCTGTGCCACTTCAGCGGCAACAGCGGGATCAGCAGCGATGTCTGCGTTGGAAGCGAGAGCCGGAGCAGTCGGGGTCTGACCGACCATCTGGAATCTCTTGAGCTGATTCTCTTCGCTGATGATAGCCTGAGCGAGAGACAGAGCAGCTTCGGGCTCCTTGGTGGTAGCGTTCAGAACGAGCATCTTGTTACCGCCGAAGCACTTGAGGTGAGTGCCGTTCAGAGAAGGCAGTTCAGCAACGCCGTAGTTGTCGCCGAGAGCTTCCTTGAAAGCGTCCTTGGACCATGCGCCATAGAAGAGAGCGCCGGCCTTGCCGTCCTTCAGAAGAGCGGCAGCGTCAGTGTTGGAATCGGTATCAACGATCTTCTTCGCAGCGATCTGCTGAGAGAGCCAATCAAGCATCGTAGCAACTTCAGGCTTGTTCATGGTGTTGACAGTCTTGTCACCGCCGGTGTAAAGTTCTGCGCCCGCGGTAGCAAACCAAGTCATGGAGTTCCAAGCGGAGTTGATGTCAGCGATCAGGTTGGTTGCGCCGCCCAGATCCTTATCGAGCATCGTCTGGAGATCCTTAACTTCGTCTTCAGTGTACATTTCCTTGTTGTAGAACAGGATTTCAGCAGTGTTGGGAGCATAGGGGAAACCATAGTAGTTGCCATCGCACATAGTGGAGGACAGGAAGGAATCGCCAACAACAGCCTTGATGTCGCTGACAACGGAGTCAGGCATCTGATAAATAGCGTTTGCCGCGGTGAGTCCTGCGAGCTGGTCGTTTGCGACACCAAAGATATCAGCAGCAGCTTCGATATCGTTCAGAGCATCCTGACCGGCAACGTCTTCGCCCTTGATCTGGACGTCAACAGTAGCGGAAGCAACGTCAGCGTTGTCAGCAGCATACTGGGTAGCCCAAGCAGAAGCGACTTCCTTCAGGAAAGCCTGATCGTTCTCGGAGCCCCAAAGGGTGAGCTTAACGTCTCTGGTTTCGACGACAGAGGAAACTTCCTCAGTCTTGGCGGTGCAGCTTGCGAGAGCGCCGACTACCATCGCGGCAGCCAGTGAAAGTGCGAGAATTCTTCTTTTCATTTGGATAAACCCTCCATTTGTTTTTCGTAAACGCCATGCGGCGTTTTTCACAAAAATTATCAGGCTTCATCGAGACTTTTTATTCTCATCCGAACCTGTGAATATGATACCTCAAATTGTACGATTTGTCAATAGGATTTTTTAAATTTTTTTTACAATATTCAAATTATTTTCGCATATACCCGAAATAATAGCCAAAAGAAACCCTCAAAATTCACACTTTCCCCATCAAAACGCAAAAAAACCGACCGCAACCGGACGAATATTTATCCGTCGGTCACGGTCGATCATAGGGGAAAATGTCGTCTATTTTTGTGAATTTTAGCTAAACACCGGCAGGAACTTACACACCCCAGATTTCCTTGGCATACTCCTCGATGGTGCGGTCGCTGGAGAACTTGCCAGCGTTCGCCATATTCATGAAGCACTTGCGGGTGAACGCCTGACGGTCGGCGTAATCCGCGTTGCAGCGGAGCTTGGCGTCGCAGTAAGGAATGAGGTCGAGGAGGATATAGTAGTGATCCGGCTGATGCCAGTGGGCGCCTTCGAGCAGCGAATTGTACAGATCACGGAACATGCCCGTGCCGCCGTCGTCGAGTGTGCCGTTGACCAGCACATCCAGCACCTTGCGGATGCGGGGATTGTCGTTGTACAGCTTGCGGGGATTATATTTATCCTCGTTCTTCTCCGCCTTCTCGTACACTTCAAGATCTTCCACACGGGCGCCGAAGATATAGTTGTTTTCTTCGCCTGCCTGCTCCACAATTTCCACGTTCGCGCCGTCAAAGGTGCCGAGCGTGACCGCGCCGTTGAGCATGAACTTCATGTTGCCGGTGCCGGAGGCTTCGGTGCCGGCGGTGGAAATCTGCTCGGACACGTCGGCGGCGGGGGTGATCTTCTCCGCGTAGGACACATTGTAGTTGGAAACGAAGCTGACGGAAAGATAGGGGCTGACCTCGGGGTCGGCGGCGATCATCTTGCCGATTTCGTTGAGGAACTTGATAATGCCCTTGGCTCTGTAATAGCCGGGTGCGGCCTTGGCGCCGAAGATAAAGGCGGTGGGCTGGAAGTTCTTGATGCGTCCTTCCTTGATGCCGAAATAGATGTCGAGAATGGAGAAGGCATTGAGAAGCTGCCTCTTGTACTCGTGCAGACGCTTGACCTGAATATCAAAGATAAAGTCGGGGTTCACGGTCAGACCGTCCATCTTCTGCATATACTGCGCCAGCTCGACCTTCTTCTGGTGCTTGATCGCGGCAAAGGCGTTGAGCGTATCGGGATCGTCGGCAAACTGCTCCATCCTCTTGAGTTCAAAGAGATCGGTCAGCCAGCCTTCGCCGATCTTACTGGTGATAAAGGCAGCCAGTTCCTGATTGGCAAGCGCCAGCCAGCGACGCTGGGTGATGCCGTTGGTCTTGTTGTTGAAGCGCTCGGGATAAAGCTCATACCACTCTTTGAGAGCGGTGTTTTTGAGAATATCTGTGTGAATCTGTGCCACGCCGTTGATGGAGTGGGTGGCATAGATTGCCAGACGTGCCATATGCACACGGTTCTCAAAGAGAATGCGGTATTTGTCCACTTTTTTGCTGCCGGTAATGCCAGCCGCTTCCAGATCCTCCTGAAGCATCTTGTCGAGCGCCACCACATAGGTGTACACCGTGGGAATGACGTCCATAAAGAGATTGATGTCCCACTTTTCGAGTGCCTCAGGCATGATGGTATGGTTGGTATAGGCAAAGGTATCCTTCGCGTAAGCGACGGCATCCTTCAGATCCACCTTCTCTTCTTCCACAAGAATGCGCAAAAATTCCGGAATCGAGACAACCGGGTGTGTGTCGTTGAGCTGAATCGCATATTCCTGAGCAAACTGGGAGAAATCCGAACCGTGGCGCGCCTTGTACTTACGGATCATATCCTGCAGGGACGCGCTGGAGAAGAAATACTGCTGCTTGAGGCGAAGCACCTTGCCTTCATACGTCTCATCATTGGGATACAGCACGGAAGAGATCACTTCCGCGTCATTTTTCTCCGCAATGGAGGCTGCGCGGTTGTTGCGGTTGAACTGATCAAAATCGAATGCCTGCACCGGCTCTGCCTGCCACAGACGCAGGTTGTTGACGGTCTTGCCACCGTAACCGATGACCGGCATATCATAGGGAACCGCCTTGACGGTTTGACCGGAAAATTTCACCAGCACGGTTTCCTCATCGCGGCGGATAGACCATGGGTCGCCGTATGCCTGCCAGTCGTCGGCGGTTTCCTTCTGGAAGCCGTTCTCAAAATACTGCTTGAAAAGACCGTACTTATAGCGGATGCCGTAGCCGTCGAGCGGAATATTCTGGGTGGCAGCCGAATCAATGAAACAGGCTGCCAGACGACCCAAACCGCCGTTGCCCAGCGCGTCGTCCTCAATATCTTCAAAAACGCCGATGTCAATACCGGCGGAGCCGAGCAGTTCCTTGGTGTCTTCCAGCAGACCGAGGTTCAGCAGGTTGCTGTAAATCATGCGACCGATGAGGAATTCTGCCGACAGATAGGCGGCTCTCTTCGTGCCGGTGAATTTGTCCGCACCGCGGTAAGCCTGTGCCACAGCCGCCTTGGAAACCGCGTTGTAAAGCTCTTTGGTTGTCGCGGTATGCAACGTTTTGCCGGCGTCAAGCTCCAGGCACTTGATGACATCGTTCTGAAAAGTAGTGTTCAAATTATTTACCTCCCGTAAATTTCGACAAGGCGTGCGATTCGCTCCGCCAGCTTGTCAGACATCTGGGTCTTGTTGGCTCTCCATTCCCAGTTACCGCCGAGGGTAGACGGGAAGTTCATTCTCGCGGAATTATCCAGACCGAGATAATCCTGAAGCTGATAGATAACCGTGTGCGCGCAGGAC
>CAMJHU010000195.1 GCA_946405565.1 uncultured Clostridia bacterium | reverse complement strand
TAAAGTAAAAAAATTTGTAAAAACGTATCGTTAGCATTTTTAATCGAATACAGGTATATTATCGTCTTAATAGTTAAATAAAAAGACGATAAGAAATGTAACATCTACACTTTTTGTTTGTCAAGTGTGTCAGAATCGGATTTTTAATGAATTTGTACATTTCAACTCTGTCGCGGAAGCGATTACAATAGCACTCGGCAAAACCAAATTTGCCAAATAAATATTTTAAGGATGTGTAAACCGTGAAAACCAATGAAATCAACACCGTTACGCTGAAAAGACCCTTGTCTGTTCCCCGTATGAGAACGCTGAACAAAGCCCTTGAGGAAATCAGATCGGTTGACCCCGACACGGCGATCAGCATGAGAGCCATTCGCCGCATGATCGCCAACGGCGAGCTGCAGGTCTACTATGTGGGCAAAAAGAGACTGATCAATCTGGATATGCTCTTTGAGGCGTTGTACTGTCATTACAGTACAGAGGACATCGTTCCGGCGGGAATTTTCGACTAAGGGAGGAAAGACACTTGGCAAACATAACCAAAAGAACGAGCGCGTCCGGCGAGGTATCCTATCTCATCCGAGTGTCGCTCGGTTACGACATCACGGGCAAGCAGATCGTCAAATCCATGACTTGGCGTCCCGAAGCGGGCATGAATCCCAAGCAGATCACGAAGGAAGTCAACAAGGCGGCGACGCTGTTTGAAGCCAGCTTTGAGAAGCGCGAAATCAACCGCCGCGCCAAATTCAAAGAGGTGGCGGACGAATGGCTGGATCTGATGGAGAAGACGCAGGAAATCAAAATCAGCACTCTGGAACGTATGAAGGGTTGCAGGGAGCGCACCTATGAAATTCTCGGCAATCTGTATATCGACAACATCACTTACAGCCAGTTGCAGAAATTCATCGTCAGTCTGAGCGCGAAGGGCGTCAATCAGCACAACGGCGAGGGCTTGTCGCAGAAATCCCAGAAGCATTACCTGACATTCATCTCGGACGTAATGACCTACGCGATACGCTGCGGATTGATAACAGACAATCCCTGCCGCAATGTCATCACCGTCAAGACCGAGAAGAAGGATAAGGAAATCTACTCCACGGAAGAAATCGTCGAGCTGCTGGAGGACTTGAATGAAAACGCTCCGATGAACTACCACGTTTTCTTCCATCTGCTGATTTTCTACGGTCTGCGCAAGGGCGAGGCTCTCGGACTGGAATGGAAGGACATTGACTTTGACAATCAGACCTTGAGCATCAACCGCACTTCCAATTACAGAAACCACCGCACCGGCACCTACACCGGTACCCCCAAGACCAAGAGCAGCCGCCGCATACTGAAAATCTCCGCAGACACCGTCAGGCTCTTGCAGCTCTATCAGTTTGAAGAGCATGAGCAGATGGTCAACTGCGGAGATCAATGGCAGGATACAGACAGACTGTTCATCAAGTGGAACGGCGAACCGATGCACCCGAACACACCGTACACTTGGCTGGAACGCTTCTGTGAGGCAAGGGAGCTGGCGTTCAAAGGCTTGCACGCTTTCCGCCATGCTTACGCGACGACAGCCATCACGAGCAATCAGATCGACATCAAAACGATTTCGGCGGTGTTAGGGCATTCCGAAACCAGCACGACGCTGAATATTTACGCGCATGAGGTCGCGGCAGCCAATGCCAGAGCAGTGGATGTTGTCGGAGACATTTACAACGAGCTTCTCGGCAAAAAGAAGGGCTGATAAGGCATGTTCATTGCAGTTCATCGCCGTAATGAACAAGATAATGAACATTTGAGGGCAAAAGAACCCCCGCACAAAAAGAGAGAACCCGCAAATGCCCAAAATCGGGCATTTGCGGGATAGGATAAATTGGTGCGAGTGACGGGACTTGAACCCGTACGTCATGCAACACACGCCCCTCAAACGTGCCTGTCTGCCAGTTCCAGCACACTCGCATATCAATATGTTACACACCTCAAGTGCCTTACTAATATAACATATGAAATTTAATTTGTCAAGCATTTTTTTATATTTTTTTCAAAAAAAACGGTGCAAAGAGAAGTGCGACCCTCTGAGCATAGTCAAAGGGTCGCACTTGAAAAATAAAAATGTGAGAGGAACTGTAAGCCGAGTTCTGTCGTGAACGGTCATCTATCTCGACGGTGCATTGCTGTACCGCTCCAGCCACCTCCCCGGAACGCGGCGGGCAACCGCATATGTTCCTCCACGGTGTTGCATCGGATAGGGTTTACAGGGTCAATTAGTCTCCTAAATGACCGGTGAGCTCTTACCTCGCCTTTCCACCCTTACCACTTTCCGCGGAACAAACGCGCGAAAAGGGCGGTATATCTCTGTTGCACTTTCCCTAAGGTCACCCTCGGCGGCCGTTAGCCGTTATCCTGCCCTGCGATGCTCGGACTTTCCTCATGCCATGCCCTTTGGAGCAAGGCACGCGACCGTTGATTCCACTCACCCCACTATTCTACATCATTTTTCAGTCAATGTCAAATGGTTTTCTTCCGAAAGTGTCTTGACTTCATATATCCTATTTTTAAAAATTTTAGTGAGAATTGCCTATTGACTTTTGGCGGATTTTCGCATATAATAATAATGCAGGTAGAGATACGCTGTATACTTGTGTTGTCGAATTAACGTTTAAGCGATATGTACTATCGTCGAGCACGAGGGGATTGAGGTCGCCGTGAGGTGACCTTTTTCTTTGATTTTCAGGAAGTGACCTATGTAACCCATGAATATTTTTATTTATTCTGATGAATCCGGCGTTTTTGATAAATATCATAATGATTACTTTGTGTTTGGCGGATTAATTTTTTTATCCAAAGATGATCGAGATGTTTTTTCAAGGAAATATATAAAGGCTGAAAAGGATTTAAGAAGCGCCAGACATTACGATTCATCACAAGAATTGAAAGCTTGCAGGATTTCTAACGCAGATAAAAATAAATTGTTCCGTGCTACCAATCAAGTTTATCGTTTCGGTGTGGTGATTGACCAACAAAAGGTGCTTGACAGAATATTCAGGAGCAAAAAAGATAAACAGCGTTATTTAGATTATGTATATAAAATGGCTGTTAAAGATGCTTTGATCGACTTAATGATGTGTGAAATGATAAAAAAGGACGATGTTGAAAGTCTTTATTTCTTTGTAGATGAACATACTACCGCTACAAACGGCAAATACGAACTGAGAGAAGCTTTAGAGCAGGAATTCAAAATCGGTACATATAATCGGGATTATAGTATTTTTTTTCCTCCCATTTTACCGAGTCTCAAAACCGTAGAACTTTTTTTCTGTGATTCCAATTCCAAGCCATTGATCAGAGCGGCAGATATCGTTGCAAATCATATATATTATCTCATCCATCAGCAAGGCGATTTCACCAATGCACATATTCATGTGATTCGATTACCGTAGCGCTATTACAACCGAACCGCGAAGCTCACTCATTCGGGTGGGCTTTTATTTATTTGCATGAATGATACATGATGAATTTCTCTACCCTCTTGTATTTCGCAGCATGGTTTGCTATACTGAAAGAATCATGTAACTTGCTACCCATTTCAAAAGGACGGTGATGAGTTTGGCGCGTCTGGCCAATCGAAAAAAATATCAGAAAAAACGGGAAACTTTTTTGCAGCTTTATAATCGTACGTGCGACAGGGTGTTTGACTGCGCCTTTGCGCTGTGTCTCAATCACGCCGACGCGCTCACCGTGAGCCGTGAGGCATATATTGATATGTATTTTGCGATCGGGACGCTGCGTACCGCACCGAGCGTAGAGCATTGGCAGCGGCGGCAAGTGGAGCGTACCATGCGCTTTCTTGTGCGCAAAAACCGTCTGTCGCTGATTCACGAAAAGACCCTTCAGGACCCGCCTGACCGTCTGACCGCCGACGAGAAGGAGGATCTCTGGCGGCGTATCAACCGCACTGTCGATATTGATCCGTGGCGACTGGTGCCGGTGCCGGGCAAGTCATCACTGCTCTCGGTGCTGGCGGATCAGGCGGTGTCCGACCTTAGCTACATGGGACCGATGGATATTGCCAAAATGGTGCTTACCACGCTGCTGATTGTCGGAGTGATCGGAGGCGGCGCATTCGGCAGCTATTACCTGTTCTCGCACCGATCCGGTGTCCGCATCGACGAAATGGAAGAAATTTTTCTCGATGAGCGGAGTTACAGTGCCTACAACGAAGCCATCGGCGTGCGGGTGACCGATGAAGAAATCAACGCGCTCATTAAGGATGCCTTTGGCGGACTGGATGATGAGGGAGGCTTAACCAAAGGGTCACCTGCTGCCCGGAGCACCGCCGGCGAACCGGTTTATACGGGAAATGAAGCCATTGACAATAAGCTCAAGGCCATTCTTGCCGAAACAATCACCGATGATATGGATGATACCACCCGGCTTTGGGCGATCTATTACTACGTCGGCAAGCATATGCGCTACGACCGTGTGCGGGACAAAAATGACGAGTCTCTTACGCTGCTGAAACATTATTTTGTGGTGGAATCGGGTGACAGCCGTCACTACGCGGCATTGTTTGAAGCGCTGTGCCACGCGGCAGGATATGAGTGTGAGACGGTCAGGGGGCGGTTTTTACTCAATGCCGATACCGAATTTCGCCGCGATATCCTGCATTACTGGAACCGTATGCCTTTGAACGGGATGTATTATTATTTTGACTGCGAAGCCGACAGTGATGCGTTCGGCACGCAAGTGCGCGATTATTATTTTATGGCCACCGATGGCAACGCCAAATGGTCAGTCTGGAACCGTGACCATGCCGGTTCTCCCGGACAGTCGTCGTGACGAAGGAGGAATTTTCTGATGAGCCAAGAAACAACCGCTGCGAATCAGCGATCGCAAGAGGATGAAATGGCGCTGGTGAAGGAATTGCAGCAGATTACACTCGCCATGCTTAAGGACATCGACGATGTCTGCACCCGGTACGGCATTCCCTATTATCTCGGTGA
>CAMJHU010000194.1 GCA_946405565.1 uncultured Clostridia bacterium | reverse complement strand
GTTCTGTTCAAATGCGTCCATCATCCGATACTGAGAAATGTCTTCCTCCGAATACTCACTCAACAGGCGAAGGCATACGGAATGAAATGTACCGATATACATCTCATTAAGATTTAAGTCAAGATCATAACGCAAAAACTCATCCGATATTCTGGTGATCAGTTCCCGTCCTGCCTTCTCGGTAAATGTTACGACCATGATTTCTTCCGGCTTCACATGCTTTTCTACTACAAGATACGCAATTCTCTTTACAAGTGTAAACGTTTTGCCTGTTCCAGGTCCGGCTATCATAAGTACTGGACCTTCCACTGTTAGAACAGCCTGTCGTTGTGCTTCATTGATGCGGTCAAATTCAAAGTGTTTCATAGTGAACACCTATTGCTTTCATAAAGTCCATGATGGAATCAAGCTGGCGAGGATTAGCAAATATACGCAGTGTAGTGTACTCCCCTTGATCGGATGATGGATTTTCCGGAACTGAAACAGGCTTTGAAAAAGAAATAGATGCATTCTGAGCGGCAGTTTCCAATTCAGCTTTCTTTTCGGAAACCTTCTCCATGGATCTGGTTGAAACATAAGTTTCGGTCAACGTCCGAACAAACGGAGATTGCATTGCCTCTATTGCCTGAATATCGTGGGACGCCTGATCTATGGCAGCGATAACGGCTTCTTCATATTTCTTCTTTGATGTTGAGGCATTGACCCACTTAGGATCAAATAATGTCGTATAGAGCGCATCCGCAAGATTTCCAAGTACACCTGCCTTGCGGTCATAAAATGCCCTGACAGCTTTTTCCTTTTCTTCCTTCTGCCGTCCTTCATATTCCTTGACCGTAGTATCAATCAGCAGACGTTGCTGTTCTACCATGTCGATCAATTCTTTGATTTGCGGCTCCATTGCCTCATAGGGTGCAAGACACTGCGTCCGATAAGCCTTTTTTGCGTCAACAATAGCATCCCGGAGTTTCTTAAGTTTGGCGCGGTCAGCTTTTGCATCTTTTATAGAGTCATCTGTATAAATAATCGACGCATATTCATCAAGACCACGCTGTAATTGTGCTTTGATGGCAGGGAAATCCCATGTGGTAATTTCTGCAGTTTCAAAATTTCTGACCATTAATTCATCCATAATATTATTCTCCTACTTTTAGTAATTACATATTGTCTTCGTCTTCTCAACCGTCGTAATCCTCGCCCCAGTTCGGGTCAATATCGGCTAACTGACGGAAAGCCGCCACCTTCGCGTCAAGCTCCGGATTATCCAGCAATGCGGAGGCTTTTTCATACCATTCCAGAGCCTTTTTCATGTTTCCCTTGCAGCCTGTTCCGAACTGATAGCATCTTCCCAGAGCGTACATTGCCAGACCGTATCCCTGTCCGGCGGATTTCTGGAAAAGCGCAAACGCCCTCTTCTCGTCCTTCCGCACGCCTTCGCCATTGACATAAAACACACCGAGAGAATTCTGACAGGCCGCGTCTCCGAGGTCACTTCCGCGCTCGTAGTATCTGGCGGACTGGGCGAGATCGGTTTCAACGCCGCGACCTTTGGAATAGGCAAGTCCAAGAATCCAGCAGCCCTTCGCAATGCCGGCATCGGCTGCTTTTTTCGCGTATTCCACGCTCTGTGCCAAGAAATCATCTGCGCATTCATCGTCTACCATCATGCCGAAACGCATCAGTTCTTCCGCCAACTCCGCAATAGCCTGCGCGTTGCCCGCGTCGGCTTTCTTTTGTGAATTGACTATCGCACTGAATCGTTCTATGTATGCCTCCGCGTCATCGTCACCGTTTTCATTGGCCTTTTTCATCCATTCAAGTGCCTTTTCAAAGCTCTGGGGAACGGCTTCGCCCTTCATGTACATAATGCCGAGATTGAACTGCGCGGTGGAATGATCCTTGTCAGCCAATATCCGATACCAGAATAAAGCCTGCCCCTTGTCTTCTTCGATTCCATCAAAGTCGTCGCCGTTGTAATAGGCGTCGGCAACCTTCAGCATAGCGTCTTCATCGCCGTCTTCTGCCTTTTCAAGAAGTTCCTCAAAGGAAGCATTCTCACTCATCATGGAAGCAATCATTTCGTCCCAATAAGGTCTGCACATTTCCATACCGCCGAAGAGAGTGGTTCCTATCAATGAAGGACGATTCCTTCTCGTAACCATCTTGAGCTGAATCGTGCTGTCTTCCTTGTTTTTCACCAGAATTCCGTCGGTTTCGGCGTCATAATATTCCCATTCATCCACGAGGTGATTTTCGATACTGTATCTTCTCAGGAAAGATGCTGTTCGGAGAAAGACTCTTGCCATTGCCACGTTACCGCTTTCGCCGCTGTCATCGGCTGTGCCAAACCGGAAGACGGAATTATCGTCGCTTTCTTCGCCCATCACCTCGCTGCCGTCTGCGGAAAAACGGATGGTGCAGATCGGATTTTCTTCGCTGATGCCGAACTGATGTCTCTGATACAGGCGGCAGACAATGCCGTCTTTTTCTGCGTCGCATTTAAAATGCAGGGGAAGATCAATGACGTCAAGCTGAAAATGCTCGTCCTCGCCAAAGGAAACAGGTTCCGAAGCGCCGATTTTAAGATCTTCCTGATTCAGAAAGAATCCGATGTTTTCAAATATTGTTTCATTCATGGTGTTTGCTCCTTTTTATATTCACAAGTAAATCAAAAATCCAGTGTAAATTCTTCCATCGGGTCGTAATCGGAGAAGTGGGAGTTTTTGTAATCCATCAGGGCGGCGAGTACGTTGATTGCGTTGGCTTCTTGCGCTGCGGTAATGAAATCCATGATCTGCGCAAGCGTAAAGCTGTCCATCAGTTCCATGACGGAGATGTCGTCTTTGACTATGCGGTCAGACACGGTCATTCCGTCGAGAATGGTAACAATATGGTTTACCTTTCGGGTGTATTTTTTGAAGGAGAACTTTCCCAGCGTATAATATACTTCTTCATTCAATTCATAATTCAATCTCCTCACAGATGCCTCGTATTCTAAATCACAATCATCCAGCGTAAAGCCAAAGTCATCAGAGTAGTCGTGCAGTCCGAATGAATGAATGCCGTGCTTGTCCCTGCCGCTCATCTGATATATTCCAATAACACAATCATTGTATCGGTCAGTTTTGATTTGTTGGGCATCTCGCACCGGCTCCCATATCTGGGCAAAAGGCTGCTTAAGACCGTGCCTTGTAAAATACTGCTGCCACGCTCTGATGTCTGTTGATGTCATCTCCATCGGATGGGCAACCTTGATTGGTTTATCTGTGATTGAATAGGGTTTTTCCGCGCATTCAACTGCTCCATTGGCAGTCAATATGAATGTTTTCTTTCCCTGCGACCATATCAGTAACTGAGCGACATTTCTGAGAAGGGGATTTTTGAGATAGGCACCCTGCCAATCCGTTGATGAACGTTTTCTCCCCGAAAGGAAATCATCAAACAACACATTGCAACGGCTATGCAGAATTTTCTTCACGCTTTTTTTCATAGCAGAATAATCTTCTTTTGCCGCCTCGTACTTCTCTGTATCGGCACCCTTCTTCGGGAGCGATTTTGCAGTTTTTCCGTTGGGCAATTCAAAAAGAAAGCTCAGATCTTTCTGAAGTCTTGCTGTCACGGTCTGATTGCCGAGATCGTAGGTTTTACCACCTTGTTCATCAAGACCGACGTCCGAGAGATATTGGTCACGGAACGTGTCTTCGTCCATACCTCGAATTTCCGCATATTTGTCCAATTCATGGTATCGTTCCGCAAACAGCATGGCAGCACGGGTATTGCTGAATTTAACGGCGACACGGAACGTCGCAAGAGGAGGCGCATCATTTCCGGAACGACCAGATCGCCATTTCGGAGCGCGCACGGTTAAAGCGGCCATCATTTTTTCATCGGCATAGCGGCAAATGGGAAAAGCCAGAAACATCTTTTGACTGTACCCTTTTATTCCAAGATGAGCGTCGGCAAGCTGCATAAGAGCTGACTGCAACGATGGCTGATCCAGAAGGGCTACAATTTCAGCTGCTTCTGGACATAATCCTGGCTTGTTATATTCTGCAATCACATCTGGCTTTATTTTATCTGCTTGTATTGTCATTTCATGTGTCTCAAGCAACCAAGCGATGACTAACGGTTCGACTTCTGTCCCGTCGGCGGCACGGAGTACGGGAAGTTCCTTGTATGTCAGCCCGTAATATTCCTTGAGATTCTTTTCCACATTCATTTTATTCTTCTTATTTTCAATCAGGAAAGACATGACTTTCTGTGCGACAACGGAAAGAGAATCGTCGACATTCGATGGTTTTGCGATTTTTTTCATCAAATCTTTTTTTTCTTCAATTTTCTTTACGGCTCTTGCCCCGGATTTGATTTGTTTTAATTTCTCAAACATTTCTGTGAGAATTTCATTCGGAGCATAATCATAGAACAGAATCATGTATGCGGCGGCAGCACCGCATTCTTTGACGGAAAGTTTTGATGTCCCAAGCCGTTCGAGAATAAAATTCCCGAGCGGTTCCAGTTCACCTTCATCCATACATTTGGCATAACCTGGCTCCAGAACCTTTGATTGTCTCGTCATGAAAATTTCAAACCGGAGAGTACTATCGAGCTTCCTCCATGTTGATGCTGCTAAGACATATTGTTTCAAGGCAGTATCAACCATGTGCGTATATAGCGCTGGAATCAGTCCCACAAGACCTGAAGGCAAACTATCGCCAAAGATGTCTTTTGTCAATAGAGCAGGGCTTTTCCAAAATTCAATTGATTCCAACGAACTGCATCCTTCAAAAGCACCGCTGCCAATCACCGTAACACTATCGGGAATCGTCACACTGGTTAGAGAACTGCATCCTTCAAAAGCACCGCTGCCAATCACCGTAACACTATCGGGAATCGTCACACTGGTTAGAGAACTGCATCCGAGAAAAGCACCGCTGCCAATCACCGTAACACTATCGGGAATCGTCACGCTGGTCAGCGAACTGCATCCGAGAAAAGCCCGATTGCCA
>CAMJHU010000193.1 GCA_946405565.1 uncultured Clostridia bacterium | reverse complement strand
TAAAAAAGGGGCAAAAATACAAAGATCTTTGTGAAACATATGTCATTTTCATCACCGAGAACGACGTATTGGGAGATAATATGCCGGTTTATCATATTGAGCGAACCATTCAGGAGAACGGCAAGCGTTTCGATGACGGACTGCATATTGTGTATGTCAACGCATCTCATACAGACAGTACACCGTTGGGAATGCTCATGCACGATTTCATGTGTTACGATCCTAAAGAAATGAATTATCATCAATTATCGACGAAAACAGACTATTTTAAGAACGAAAAGGGGGAACAGCATATGTGTCAGCTCCTGGAAGAATACATTGATTATTATAAGGATCGGATCGCTGAGGCAGAAACGAGAACCGCTGAGGCAGAAATGCGAACCGCTCAGGCGGAGGCGCGAACCGCACAAATAGAAGCTCAGATTGCTAAAGCGGAGGAACGAACTGCACAAATGGAAACGAAGGTCATCAATGAAAAAAATCAGATCGCACTTCGTCTGGTCAAAAAAGGGTTCACCATCGAGGAATCCGCTGAAACCACCGGTCTGCCAGTGGAGGAAGTCAAAAAACTGGCACAGCAGATGATGTAAATCCAACACAATCCCCGGCGCAGCCGCCTTTCACAGCGACACGCCGGGGATTCTTGCCATATTAGGAAGGATGAACCGGAATATATATTCCAAGCGCAAAGCGCTTCCGAATTTCTTCACTATTCATTCTTCACTATTCATTCTTCATTATTTCACTTCTACCGTCCAGCCGAACTCGTCGGGGAGCTTGCCGAACTGCATACCGGTGATCTTGTCATAGAGCATCTGGGAGATCGGTCCGATCTCGCCATTGTTGATGTTGATGATGGTGTCGCCGCATTTGAGCTCGCCGACCGGAGAGATGACTGCCGCCGTACCGGTGCCGAACATCTCCTTGAACTCGCCCTTCTCGTTGGCTTCAACCAGCTCTTCCACGGTGATGAGCCGCTCGGACACCTTGTAGCCCATCTTCTTGAGCACTTCGATAGTGGACTTTCTGGTAATGCCCGGCAGAATGGAGCCGCGCAGTATGGGGGTCACAATCTCGTCGCCCAGCACGAAGAAGACATTCATCGCGCCGACTTCCTCGATGTACTTGCGCTCTACGCCGTCCAGCCAGAGCACCTGGCTGTAACCCTGCTCCGCCGCGACGTCCTGCGCCTTGAGCGAAGCCGCGTAGTTGCCGCCGGTCTTGGCATAGCCCGTGCCGCCGATGACCGCGCGGACATACTTGGTCTCGACGTAAATCTTAACTGGCGCCAGACCGCCCGCATAATACGAACCGGAGGGACTCATGATAATGATGAACTTGTACTCGGTGGAGGTATGTGCGCCCAGCGCGTCCTCGGTGCCGATGATGAAGGGACGGATGTACAGCGACGCGCCGTCGGTATGGGGAACCCAGTCGCGGTCGATGTCCACGAGCATTTCCAGCGCCTTCTCGGCAAGCTCTTCGTCGATGAGCGGAATGCTCAGACGGTCGTTGGAGCTGTTGAGACGGGCGAAGTTCTGATCGGGGCGGAACAGGCGGATTTTGCCGTCCACGCCGCGATACGCCTTCATGCCCTCAAAGACTTCCTGACTGTAGTGCAGACACATACACGCCGGGGTCAGATCGAGCGGACCGTAGGGGACAATGCGCGGATCGTGCCAATGACCGTCCGTGTAGTCCATGACAAACATATGATCGGTGAAAATCTTACCGAAGCCGAGCTTGCTCTCGTCTGTGGGCTTCTGCTTCGGCTGGGTGGTAAGCTGAACTTTGATTTCTTCCATGATTCATTGCACTCCTCTTGATGGAATTTTTATGGAAAGTATCTCTATTATACCACCCTGTTTTTCGTATTGCAAGTTTTTCAGGCAAAAATTTCATGGATTCACGCCGTTATTTCGTTCAATGATGGGGGAAAACGGTAAAAAATCTCCCGCACGACAGGGGATTTTCTGTCCGTGCGGGAGATGGATTGAGGAGGGTTCCTTGTCAGTATTCGCTTTTCCTTTATTATTCACTATTCACTATTCACTATTTCAGCCCCAGCGCTTCCTGCGGGTCGAGAGGGCTGTCTTCTTTCCGGACTTCGATATGCAGATGCACCCCGTCGGCGCTCTCGCACGGAATCTCCCCCACCGTGCCGATCACCGTGCCCGCCGAAAGGTTCTCCCCCTCCCGCACAGCGATGTCACGGCTGAGTCCGCTGTAATATACCATCAGCCCGTCATTCTGATTGATCACCACCGTCGTGCCGTACAGCGGATCCTGCATGATGCCCGCGACCTTGCCTTCCGCCGCCGATTTGACCGCTTCGCCGGCGTTGGCTGCCAGATCGGTGCCGCTGTGTACCCGCCAGTCGCCCATCGTCTTGGAGTACACCAGCCCGTCCATACTGTATGCTTTTGTGATCGCGCCGCCCGTCGGTCGCACATAGGTCAGATGCTTCCCCACTACCTGAATGGCAAGTGTCTGTTCGCTGTCCTCTTTGTCGTCATATTCATCGGCGGTATTGGGTTTGGCGGTATCATGGGACACCGCGGGCGTATTTTTCACCGGTTCCCCCGCGTGATCCGCGGGATTGGTGCCGTCCGTATGATTTCCCGTATCGGTGGGATAGGTCTGCGCCGCTCCGTTAGTCTGCTCGGACACACTGCTCTCTTCCGGCTGCGACGTCAGCGCCGCCCGGTCCTTCTGCGCCCTCACGGCTGCCGCGCTGATGGCGATTGCCGCCGCCGCCAGACACAGCACAAACGATCCCGTCGGACGCGGCAAACGCTGCCGTCCGCGACGCAGACGCAGCTTCTCCCTTTTTTCCTTATCTTCATGATTCATGATTTCTTCCACCTTTCCTTTATCGGCTTCACTTTTAGCATTTCCCGCTGCTATGAAAAATATGCGCCGCAGAATTCATTTAAAATTCATGGGAAACAGTTGAAATCCCCATATTCCTTTGCTAGAATAAGGAGGTAAATGACATTTTTCGGCACGGATTCGCAAATAAGGAGGGATCGGCATTGGCTTCCGGAAATTACGACGAACGCATCATCAAGGTCTGCGAGGGCATTGCCGCACTGGTACAGCCCGTGCGGATTATCCTCTTTCACTCCCGCTTTCATCTCAGCGGAGAACTGGAGGGCTTCAAGCTCTGTGTCATCGTCAATCAGACTGATTGCTACAAAATCGAGCAGAAAATCTATCTCAACGTGGAGTGCGACGTGTCCTATGACGTGCTGGTATATAACCGTGACCTTTGGGATTCCCTGATGTCGGATCCCTGCAGCTTTGCCAGTCGCGGCATTCAGAATGGCGGTGTGGTACTGTATGAGTCGGAATAGACACGGCAAGGGCGACAGCCGCCATTATTTTGAGTGGATGGAATATGCCAGCGAGGATCTCGCCGCCGCGCTGCTGCTCGCCGAGGACGGCACCTGCGTCAATACTGCCTGCTTCCACTGCCAGCAGGCGATTGAAAAATCGCTCAAAGCCTATCTGCTCTTCATGAGCGGTCATAACCTCGACGGTCACAACCTCTCGTGGCTCGTGCGTCAGGCGTGCAAATACAATTCCGCGTTCGGCGGGTTTATCTCCCGCACAGCGGTACTCAACCCCTATTATATTGAATGCCGCTATCCCTCCGACCGCTGGGAAACGCCCGACGCGGAGGGTCTTTCACAGACCGTTGACGTCACACGGGAGTTGTATGAATACGTGTGTTCCATTATATATGGGGAAGATTATCACGCATAGAACCCCGCCCATTATCATGAAAGGAGACAGCGCTATGGACAGTCCTATCCCACGCGGCGATGAAACCCGCTTTTCCCGCCGCCGTCCGGAAGAAACCGAGCAGCAGCGTCAGATGAACGCCGCTGCCGCCCCGCATATCTATATCGAACGCGGCATCAGCCGCCGTCCCGAAAGCAGCCGGAACCTGCGCGAGCAGCGCCGGCGTGTCGAAAACGCGCCGCTGGACAATCCTCTCGCGGAATACCGCGAAGCACGGCTTCGCGAAGAAGCCGACCGGAGCATCTCCTTTGAACCTGATGAGCATGACGACGATCAGCCTCAGGAGGACAACCGCTCCTCCCTGCTCACCGACGGCAGCGCCGCCAGCCTCCGTCAGGCAGCCGCCCGCCGTTTTACCAAGCGCACCCACCGCGAATTGGCGGAAGGGGAAGAACCGCCGCTCATCGATACCCTTGCAGAAGCAATGGAAGAACGTTACAGCAGCCGACGGGATTTTCACGACCGTTACGACCGCAGCAGTGCCGGCGCCTCCATCATCCGGCGCGAAACCGACAAGGGCGGTTCCGTCGTGCGCGAGGTGGAGTATTTTGTGCCGAAAATCTCCGGCGACAATGCCGCCGAGATCAATTACGGGCAGAAAAAAACACGCCGTGCCCGTTCCCGCAACCTTCGCCCCATGCGCGGCTGGCAGAAAGCCGGCATTACCACCCTCAGCCTGCTGCTGGTGTTTGTGGTGCTGCTCGGCGGCGCGTTCAGCGTGCTGCTCAACCGCATGAATTTTGTCAGCAACGCGCAGACAGGCAAAAATACCCTCTCCGCGCAGAATATGGCTGCCGACAAGGAATTGCAGCAGGCGGCTGACGGCGTGGACGATTCCGCGATTGAACTGCCTACCGCCGTGATGTTTGACGCGGACATCGAAAATGTCCTGCTCATCGGCAGCGACCGCCGCTCGATGGACGAGGACGGTCGGAGCGACGCTATGATGATGCTCACCATCGACCGCAAGCACAAAAAAATCAAGATGACCTCCTTCCTGCGCGACCTTTACATCAAGATTCCCGGCAAATACGGCACGCGTCTCAATTCCGCCTACTCGGTGGGCGGCGTCGATCTGCTCAAACAGACCGTCGAAGCCAACCTCGGTATCACGGTGGACAAATACATCATCGTTGACTTCACCGCCTTCAAAACCGTGGTCAACAAAATCGGCAAGCTCAACGGCAAGGGCGGCATTAAAA
>CAMJHU010000192.1 GCA_946405565.1 uncultured Clostridia bacterium | reverse complement strand
TCCAATTCGGGTATCGCCGCGGGAGAAAGATTGTACTTGATGTAATCCACATCGATTTCCTTGGAGCTGCCATTGAGATAACGGTCCACGTTGTAGCCCGCTACAAAACCGTCCACATTGAAAATGGTGTAAGCCGCCAGCAGGATAATGAGGACACTGCCGATGACAGCGGACACCTTGAGCTGCTCAAAGAGAATCTTGAGCATCATGACCACCACGCAGACAGCAATGAAGGCAATCATCACGGCGGCATTGAAGCGGGCCACGGTCATACCGTATTCTCTCACATAAATTACCAGACGGTACGCCGCCGACACCATCATCACAAGACTGCACGCCGAAATCAGCAGCAGCGCGACCTTGGTATAGGTCGGCAGCTTATCTTTATCATTGTGCTTGGTCAGCATACACACCACCGCGATGACAATCGCTGTGAGTGCCGTCACAAATACCAGCTCAAAGAATCCTCTGCGGCAGTAACCCGCATAGGTATAGCCCATCGGAAGCTTGCCGCCGCTGGCAAAAAGATAGCGGAACTGTACCGCCACAAAGACGATATAGATCAGGCTCGCGGCATAGAGTACGGTGGAGGTAATAATCGCGTCGAGGGGACGGTTGAGCGTGGACTCATTGGCGGGATTGTGATAACCGCTGCGAAGGCTCGCGACCAGCGGCATGACATACAGCATCGCCAGAATCGTCAGAATCACATCCGAGAAAATGCGGAGGAAGTTGATGTTCAGCATACGGATCACGGTGTCCACCCATACCGCGAACATCTGATCGGCACGGCAAAGCAGGATGATCAGCACGATCACCACGGGAATGGAAATCACCAGCCCGATCAGCACCTTCATGCCGTTGCCGTCCTTTTTGCCATCCTTGGCATTCTTGCCCATGCCAACAATGGCTTTGGCTGTTTCCGCGAGATTGAGGAAGGGATATGCCAAGTACGACGCGCCGGCGTCCACTATCAGTTGACGGGAGAAGGGCTTGCTTTCCGTACAGCCCGAGATGAGCGTGGTCTGCACCGCGAGAATCGCAAAGGACAGCAGCAGCGCAACGGTACGGTTGAGCGCGCTGCAATAGAGCGTAAAGGACGCCAGCACCGCGATTTGCGGAATAAACAGCAGCAGCGCGGGAAGCGAAAGTTTCTTATGCTGCTTGTGCAGCATGAAAGGCAGATAGAACGCATAAAACAGCACGCCCATCACCGTCATGCCCACGCCGATGTGTCCGGTCATGATGGTACGCGCGCAGACCCAGCCGAATATGACCGAAATAATCAGGAAAAGCGGCAGGTTCATGTTGGAAAGGGTTTCCTTCACGGCGTCGATGTAACCGGGCTTCTTTTCGTAATATCCGGTCGGCGCCGTGCCTTGTCCGTTTGCGACAGGGTAGGTGTAGTAGCTCGGCGGCCGGTAATAGTTTGCCGGCTGTGCCGGTGCCTGCGGTGCCGCGGGTGGCGTAGGAGATACGGACGGCTGCGGTGCCGCGGGAGTGGTGTTGCTTTCGGGAAGGTTGTTCATACTGATCGCTCCTTTTTTGATTTTTTTTGATTTTTTTTGATTTTTTTATTTTTTCATTTTCTCAAGGTCGCCGGAATGCTTGTCAGAATCCGGGGCTTTTTTGGGGTTCGCCCTTCCCCGTTGTGGAGATTGGCGCGATTCGCCCGGCAGCACGTTGTGCTGCCTGCCGGGGCGCTGCCTTAGCTGTCGCTAGCGACAGCTTGGTCCCTGCAAGGGCGCTGCCCTTGACCTGCCAATGGGACCCATCCCTTTGGAATCCCCGCCGCCTAGGAAAAATAGCGGCTAATCCGCTTAAAACTGACCGCCGTTATTGAGCTGTGCGCGGTACTTCTTCGACATCTGCTGATAGGTGCTTTCCTTCTCCGGACGCACGTTTTTCCCGATATACCGTCTCGACGCCCGCCACGCCTTATTCATATCCGACGACAGCAGACCCTCCACATACGCGATACGTTCCTCGCCCGTGATGGCGTTGAGAATCGTCATCGTGATAATGCTCTTGACATCCAGATCGCCCATGCCGTACATCTTTTCGAGAAACGTAAAGAATTCCTCCGCCTTGCCCTTCTGGGTCTTATCCGCCAGCATCTTGGCGACGGCGGCATTCACTACTTCTTCGCAGAACTTATTGGGCAGCAGCATTTCATAATGCTCCTTGTGCTGGAGCAGGGGTTCGCGGCATTCGGGAAGCACCGCCGGAATGCGGTTGACGAAATACACCGCGGAAGTCTCGTCGTTCTCCCGGTCCTTGCGGGCGGTCACACGCGAAGCCGTCGGCACATTGACCTCCATCGCGGGATGGGCGCTGTAACTGTCGCTGAATTCGTTGCCCACCGAAACCGCTTCCTTCATATCGATGGCATAATCGCCCGACAGTTCAAAGAAATAGGACTGCACCTCCTCAAAATCGTCATCCCCGCCGTCCGGCTCCCCTTGGAACAGATAAAAGCGCTTGAGGGAGGGCGAATAGACCATCTTGACGCGCAGGCTGTCATTGGCGAGAATCGCGCTCTCGCTGCCGTCGCTTTCCTGCGAGGTAATCAGGTGAAAATCCGGGCAGTTTTCGGTGAACCGAACCACCGCCGCTTCAAAATACTTGCTCATACTGTTTCATTTACTCCTCTTCTGGTTGCTTTGACGGGAATGCGACAGGGACACACGCCGCATCCGTATCCGTGCCGCTATCATGAGTATATCCCATAACAGTGTGATTGTCAATAAGTATTTACTGTTTTTCAATAAGTTTACAAATTAGACAAAATCCACACGTCCTTGTCACCCTGCCCGTCTGAATCCGGTTATCATTATACCACACCTTTGAGCCGGAATCAATACCCATCCGTCAATCGGAAGTCAAATCCAATTCACAATGCAGTAGAATCTTCCATGACAATACCCATCGCGTTCAGTACGCGGGCGGCGGCAGCCGTAATCAGCTCCCGGTCGCGCGCAACGGGACAAAAGCCCGGACGCGTGCCAAGTACCACCCTTTATTCAAGCATCCCGGAACGTCCCATACGCCAGCCTTTATCCAGCCGCGCCCCTGCGCCCGATTGGGTTATCCCGGCAGCCCGGCAAAAAAGAAACGGGGAAGCGTCAACCGCCGGGTTTTTTGTTCTTTTTTCGTGCGGTTTCGGTTTTTCTTTTCTGTATGGCATTGACAAAGCCGCGCTCTCATAATAATATAGTATTCAGGAAAGGAGGTGCTGCCATGAAAAGAATGGCTCGACTTCTGGCGACGGTTGTGACCGTGCTGGCGCTGCTGTGTTCCTGCGGCTCCGACCTCGACGGCACTTGGACGTCCCGCGCCGACAAAAAAACCAAAATCCGCTTCTCCGGTCAGAAGGTCAGAATCAGCTACGGCAGCTTCCATCTCGACGGTACTTACGAACCCGATCCCAATGACCCCAGTCTGATTACGTTCAACCTCACCGACAAAAACGGCGTCGTCTATCGCATCACCGCCGTGAAATCCCTCCGGGACGACACCCTCACCCTCACCAACACTAAAGGCAATGCCGAGGTCTTCTACCGCTGATTTTTTTACCATCGTCTGCACTACGCAAAAAACGGACGGTTCCCATCAGAACCGTCCGTTTTTGTATGGACTGAACACTAACCACTAACCACTAACCACTGACCACTAAGGAACTATGCAGAAATAATTGATACATTTCACTTGCCGAAACACGCAAGCATACTGTGTTTTTAAGCAGAAAATGACTGATTAAATTCTGCATAGTTCCTTACTTTGTTGCATCTCCATTCCTTGTTATGTTTCCTCATCAAAAATAGGCTCAACATATTTCTTAATAAATTCAATTCTATCCTTTGCTCTTGGATAGAAAAGAGAAGTAATCGCAACAACCATATTTTTGTCGGAATTAACATAAATAATATTGCCGCCATCGCCCATAGCTGCGTAACCATTATCCTGCTCACCAATCCACCACAAATATCCGTATGGTAAATTACGCTGTTTCCATCTGCTTTGTTCCGATGTACTATCAGCAACCCATTTTTCGGATACAATACGGTTTCCGTTGCAAATACCGCCGTTCAAGAATAGTTGTCCGATTTTAGCCATATCTTTTGGTGAAAGAGTAAGTCCCCAACCTGCTGTATTTACGCCTGTCGGATCTGCTACCCAACCACTTACATCGGTTGCTTTATAGAAATCCATTTGTTCTTCCTTACTGTGAAAAACGACATTTTTCTCAACAGTAATGCCTAATGGAGCAAATAAATTTTCCTTTGCAAAATTGAATACTGATTGTCCTGTTGCTTTCACAAGGATACCTGACAAAATATCGGGTCCTACAATCGGAGCATATCTAAATTCTCCTATATGTCCTTTACCACCTAACATATCAAGCGAAAACTTTACCCAATCACTGCTTGTAAAGTATTTTACATAAGGATTAAACTTGTATTTATAGGGAGCAGTCATTGTAAGTATATCTCTGATCGTGATATTTTGTATCGTTCTTTCACCTTTTTTGATAGCATACTCTGAATAAAATTCTAATACTTTTTGATCAACGCTATCTATACATCCCTTATCTATTGCGATCCCAATCAGTATAGAAATAATACTCTTAGTTACAGAAAAAATATGAATACGGTTGGCTTCGGTACAACCATTAAAGTATTTTTCATAAACTGTTTCGCCGTCTTTCATTATGACCATACCTGCCATATTCGCATAGTCTTTGTTAATGATATTTTCCATTCTTTCGATTTGTTTTTGATTCATTTTTTCCTCCCAAAAAGCAGTCTCTAATTTAATACTTGGATATAATCTTTTTCACAGGGTAATAGACCTCAGTGATATTATCATTGACATCAGCAACCTGCGATGGATCGGTCACATAGACTTCAAAGAGTGCATTTGTGCAGTGGTAGCCCTCTCTTTCTGCCCATTCTATTTGTTTAGGAACTATGCAGAAATAATTAATACATTTCACTTGCTGAAACACGCAAGCAA
>CAMJHU010000191.1 GCA_946405565.1 uncultured Clostridia bacterium | reverse complement strand
GTTGCCGCCGGGATTGTCGGGATTGTCGGGAATGTCGGGATTGTCGGGATTGTCGGGATTGTGGGTGGTGTTGGAAACCTGCTTCCACAGGGCGTGGACATCGTATACTTTGGTTTTGGGTAAAAACGCCACGGTCTGATATCCTATTTCGTCGCCCGTCGCCAATGGCTGGGGTTCGGAAGTCCAGCCGAGGAAGGTGTACCCCTCCGCCTGCGGCACGGTATAGGACAAATTATAATAGGAAGTCTTTTCACTGTCATTGTCGCCGCTGCGGGGCTGCCCCCCTGACTTCCTGCCGGCGGCATAAAGCATCGGTTCATACAGTTCGATAATCCGCTCACTCGTGATGAAGAAATGCTCCGTGGCGGGCATATGGACTGCCTTGACACCGTCTATACTCTCTGCGTTATCGTGATAAATTACCGTGTAATTTGTCACCACGCTGGCTTTCGGCGCGGCTTTTACACTGTCATAATTCCATTGATCGTCCTCATAGGTCGGCAGACTGATGAGGAACGGCGCCGTGATACAGTCGTCATCCTCATAGGTGGTAGGTTCTCCCACCACCAGATACAGTCCGGTGGCGAGCTTGCTGCCCGTCTCGCTCTTGAAAACCACCTGCCCCTCGACATTGGTTTTGGCGCTGCGGATGGGTTTCACATTGCTGTCCGCCTCTGCCTTCTGCGCCATTTTTTCCGCCACCGCGTCCCAAGGGTCATCCTCCTCATAGACGCCCTGTTCGTTAAAAGGTGCCGTTATGGTAAACGCGCCCGCGTTACTGACCGTCCCCACCAGATACAAGTCAAAGGTTACATCGGACAGTGGGTCGCCGTTATATTGATACTGCAGCGTCAATTGTGTTTCCTGATTGCGGTCAATCGGCGGAATGGTCGCGGAATCGGCAAACGCCCGCGTCGGACTCGCCAGCAACAGGGTCAGCACGATCGCCAGACCGAGGGAAAGGGCTCGTTTGGCATTTTTCATGAAATCATCGCCTCTATTCTTTCTGTTTTCGTAACTATTCAGTCCCCCTCCCGTTTTTCAGGAATACGCTATAAATCACATAGAGTTACTGAATTAACACACAGAAAATATAATGATTATAAATCAATATTCTGCATAAAATCTCTGAAAAACAACAAGATTATTGTGACTTTCAGGGGGGACTGAATAGTTACCTGTTTTCGCGTTACGGCAAAGGTGATCATCAGCAATACCAGCATCACCGCCAGCACTGCCATCATGGGATTGGCGGCAATCCAGTCGGTAAAGGAATCCCGCGGGAGAATATCGGCGGCGGACGCTTCCGCCACCCGATGCCCCCGCACCAGCAGCCGGTGCGTATTCACGCCGTAGGGCGTGCAGGTGACAAGCGTGCAGTAGTCCTTCCCTTCCTCGATCGCCAGCGGCGATGTTTCGTCCGGCAGTACGACCAGCATCTGATCGACCTCATAGGTCAATGTCTGATCGAGCGTGGTAAGTGTGAAGACGTCGCCCTCCGTGAGAATGTTTTTTCATGACAGAACACTCCTTGTCTCGCGTTTCAGGGAATCGGATTCCCTCTCTTTTCTCTTTTCTGTCCTACTTCCTGTCCCTGAGAAAATCCGAGAAAGCAGAAAGTTCCATTGTTTCGGATGAGGCGGATTTCTTCTGCTGCCGCTTCTTTTTGTCCGGGCTGAGACGGAGCAGCAGCAGCACACCGCCGCATATGATCAGGCACATACCTGCCGCGTAGAAAGCCAGCGTGCCGGGACCGCCTGTCGTCGGAAGCAGTGGACCGTTGTAGCGGTTGGTAATCGTGGCGGTGGCGGTGGACTGCTCCGTCTGGTAAGAGGCACCGTAATTTTGTACTTCGATTTCCTGCACCAGATATTGATAGTAAACCACGGTCTCGGTACCGTTCACCGTCTGTCTGTCGGCAACGGGGAGATTCTCCACGATCTTCTGCCAAGAGGAACTCCATGTGCTACCGTCGGAAGAATCAATCGTCACATTGTACGTATGTTTGACAACCTGATTTTCTTTAGGGACGCCCGCCGCAATCATCTCAGGAGGCGATGTCGCGCCCCATTCCACTTGGGCAATCTTTACGGTGATGCTGTCCGGACGGGAAGCAAAGAGGAGAAAGTCCTTCCAGATTTTGTTGACCGTCAGGTCAAATTCCTCGTCGCAGGGGTCTTTGAGGTCGCTGGTAATCGGGGTGTCGCCCACGCCATTGTCGTCGAGCGGGGTATTCCGCATCAGCACCGCCATCGCGGGGGAGGCATACGCTTCCAGCGCGCGGTCGGCGTTGGCGGAACCGCTTTCCACCGCGCCGTCCAAATCCGCATGGGTTTTAATCGTGCTGAGATGCGTCACATCATAGCGGTTAAAAGCGATATTGTTCAGCGTTTCCTTGGTTTCGTCCGCCGTAGCAAATGGCGTACTGTCACCCTTTTTGGCGGTGGTATAGCCGCCGTTGTCTTCGCGGTAAATGTGGAAGTGGTTGCCGGTACCTTCAAGCAGCGCAGCCGTTCTGCGGCGGGGTTGCGTAGCGCCCACAAACGGACCGACTTTGTCCGCGGTGCCGCGCACCACATCGCAAAGCTCGGTGGAACTGTCAGAAATGCTTCCCCCGTCGTTGTAGCCGATGAAGCCGCCGGCATAACCGAGTGTGTCGGTGCCGTCGTTATTATCATCCGCCCCGCCGCCGAACACATCATAGCCGTCTTCGACGCCCTTGACGCCGCTGTTTTGAATATGCGTCCGGTTGCCCTCGATGAGGGTCACGGAAATATCGGGCGAATTCTTCAAACCGTTTTCGTCGCAGGGCAGTTTGACGGTAGAGGAACCGATGGTGACAATTGCCGCGTCGGAAGCGCCGCCGTATTCGGGGTCATTCTTGGACAGGGACGCGCCGATTTTCAGCCCCAGCAGGTTGACATAGAGCAGGTCGCCGTCCGAAAGAAGTTTCAGACCCGCCAGGTTGCTGTCGTAGTGAATCACATCCGCCCGCTGTGCCTCGTCCAGATAGAGCGCCTTGACCAGTCCGTTGACAATCCTGACCACCACGCCGGTCAGCGGAGAATTCACGTCCAGATCGACAAGATAATTCAGCGCCGAACGTCCCACAAAACCGCCCGCTATCTGGGGACTCTTCGCGTACTTGAAGTTTCTCACCGTGCAGTCATCCATCTGCGCCATATCGGAATATCCGGCGAAACCGGCGGCACAGGAGCCCTTCACGTCTTCATCGGTCGCCTGACCGTTGGCGGTCTGACGATTGGTGGTTCTCACGATGAATCCGTTGCCAAAGCCGTCCACCGCGCAATGGGTCAGGGTGCTGCCCACTACATTGAGCAGTTCAAGGTTTGCCTGCGTATCGCCCGCGACATTCACGTCATCCGTGCCGATGCCGCTGCTGGTGCCAAAGATACCGCCAAAGCCGCCCGCGTAATTGGGCGCGTGTACGAAATTCAGACCGCTGACAGAGGAATGCTCCACGGTGCCGTTCATCAGACCGCCGCCGAAGCCGCCTGCCGCGCCGCTTTCCTGATAGGTGCTCATGTTGCCGCTGCCCGCCGCGTCGTGGGCATAGATCATGATACCGTCCTCCACGCCGGTGACGGACGCGTGATAGATATAGGTGCGGAAAATGTCGAGCAGACTCACATTGCCCAGTTTGATCAGGTCCAGCACGCTGGTACCACTGCCTTCCTGACTGCCGCCGACTTCCGCCACACTGCCGACCTGCGCCAGTCCGAAGAAGCCGCCCGCGTAATGACCGCCCGCGACGCCGCGCAGATGGTCCACCGTCAGGGTGCGTTCCTCCACATCCCGGTTGCCGAATACCGTCGCCTCACACGATCCTACAAAACCGCCCGCATAGGGCGCATACTTGGTTTCACCGTTGTCCTGATATTCACCGTCCACGACGATGCCCCAGTCCTTCTTGGCGGCGGAAACCTCCGCCTTTCCGATGACCGATTCAGATCGGCGTCGCCGGGATAAATCAGCTCGGGTTCTCCGTCGTCCTGCCATTCGTAATCCAATGTCCCGACTTTCACATATTTCTGCGCCACCTGATAGACAGGTCCGTGGACCGCCACCTTATCCTTGCCGGTATCGAGTGCCTGGAGCTGCTGCCGGTCGCCGATGAGGATATAGTCCTTCCCGCCGATGTTCGCCACGACCTGACCGAAGTAGTCGCGACCGTCCACATGATCGATGTTGGGATTGGCCTGCGCCCGGACCGGCATCCGCAGGGCAGGAGAAACTACGGCGGGATTCTCCGCGCTGAATGCTGCTGAGAGGACATATTGATGCCCCGGGCTGTATGTCAGATAACCGCCCGCCTCACCGTCGGGATAGAGGAACCGTCCCGTGCCGAAGGTTTCCGCGTTCCAGTCTCCCGACATCACCGGAATTTCCACCCGGTTGGCGGCGTCCAGCGTTTTGAGCTGGTAGAGATTCTGGATGAAAACCGTATCGCTCGCCGCGTCGTACAGACGTTCACAGAGGGGCGTGGCGGAGACGGGTGTTTCGCCGTCCTGATTGTCGCCCTGCTCCTGGTCCTGACCTTCATCTCCGGCAGGACCGGCGTCGTTGTCGGCGGCGGTGAAATCGCCGGTAAAATCGTCGGGCAGGCGCCACGCCTTGTCGGACGGCATGACAATGTCGCCTTCCAGACAGTAGTGCGCGTCCTTGGCATAGACCACCGGCTGACCGGCGTCGTCCGAAATCGGCTGACCCAGTCCCACGGTATCTTCCGAGGCGTCCCCGTCCGTGACGGGCGTATCCGTTCCGACGAGCATGAGCTGACGGAAATGGTACAGATGAATCCTTCCGTCGCGATAGATCCGTTGTGCCGCGTCCACATCCTGCGGCGTCTGGTCCGCACCGCTTCCGTCGGGCGCGTCACTGCCGTCGTCCGGCGTATCACTGCCGTCGTCCGGCGTATCACTGCCGTCGTCCGCCGCGTAGGCGCGGATGGCAGTGTCCTCTCCCACTGAATCCCTCCACGGCGTGCAGGAACTCAGCAGAAATACTGCCAGTACGGCAGCCAGAATGCGCGTCATGAAGTGCCTCTTCATC
>CAMJHU010000190.1 GCA_946405565.1 uncultured Clostridia bacterium | reverse complement strand
GCCGTCCTCATAGTACTGGGTGCAGGCTTCGGTGGTGATGGTGAAGCCCTGGGGAACAGGCAGACCGATGTTGGTCATTTCAGCCAGATTAGCGCCCTTGCCGCCGAGAAGCTCACGCATATTCGCGTTGCCTTCGCTGAACAGATAAACCCATTTTCTCATGTGTAGAATTACCTCCTAGAATTTTGTGCTAATTCCATTTAGCGTGAGTACGTGAGTACGTAAGTACCTAAGGAACGCCAAGGCGAAACCAAATGTACGCGACCCGTACAGTGCTTTATACATCATAACACACTATTATCGCAAAATCCAGTACTTTCACAATTTTTTCAAATTTTTTTTGAAATTATTTCCTGTACCGGTTTACCCAAGCCATGATTCTGTTGTAATCCTCGGTGACCGGGATCTGTATTGTGGGAATGATGCCGTCATAAATACAGCCGTCAGAGCCGTCAAGGGACAGAAAATCCCCCTGACGGAAGGTCTTGCCCCCGAGTGTGAAGCTTTTATCCTTCTCGTCCGCCTTGATTTCGTAGCAGCCCGCGACACAGCAGATATCCAAACCGCGCGCTATAATCGCGGCGTGGCAGGTCATACCGCCGCGGACGTTGAGAACCCCCTGAGAAGCCCTGATGCCGGGGATATCTTCGAGGGAGAGATCCATACCCACCAGAATCACCGGTTCGCCCCGCTGATTCCATTCTATGGCGTCCTCCGACGTAAAGACGATTCTGCCGCAGGCAAAACCGGGCGCGGCGCCCAGTCCCCTGCCGACCGGAACGGCGGTTTTCCGCACGTCGGGGTCGATCTGGGGACGAAGCAGCGTATCGAGCCGGCTGAGGTCGATGAGGTCAAGCGCATCCTGCTCGGTTCTCAAGCCCTCGTCCACGAGGTCGCACGCAATCCTGACGGCTGCCAGCGGGGTTCTTTTGCCGGGGCGGGTTCCGATAAGACAAAATTCGCCGTTTTCCACGGTGAATTCCAGGTACTGCATATCTCTGTAACGGTTTTCAAGCACCTTGCATTCCTGCTGCAACTGCCGGAATGCTTCCGGAAAACACTTTTTCATGTCGCTGATGGGTCTGGGTGTACGCACGCCGACAACCACGTCTTCGACCTGTGCGTCGGTGAGAAACTCACCCGCCAGACCCTTGTCACCGGTGACGGGGTCGCGGGTGAAGGCTATCCCAGCGCCGCCTTCACTGCTGCGGTTTTCCTGTTTTTCTGTTTGTTTCATACCTGTACAGCCTCCCCCTGAACATAATTTGCTCCCTGTATTCTATATAATAACACAGTTCTATTGCAAACACCAGTATTTCTCCGTCTTTTTTCCGATGGTGATAACAAACAACCTAATATTCCTTCCCATTTCTGACAGCCTTTTGTGAAAAGTGGAGAAGTCTCCCGAAATACCTCTCAAAAACCAAAATTCCTCTTGAAAATCCCGCCCGGAAATGCCATAATAATCATGATATGAAACGGCAGAAATACCATGAAAAATTCCAACAAGGAGTGTGCTGACAAGAAATGTCTATGGATTCTCTTGCAAATTCGATGAAAACGCGGACGGATTTTTCGGACAAAATATACGCTTCCGACCGTGAAGTATGCGCGATCGTTCTCGCGGCGGGCGAGGGCAAGCGGATGAAATCCAAAAAGCCCAAGGCGATGATGGAAGTGCTGTTCAAGCCCATGCTGGGATGGGTGATTGATTCGGTCAGAGCCGCCGGTGTGCAGGACATCTGCGTTGTCACCGGACATCTTGAGGAGATGGTCAAGGACTATCTCTCCAAGACCTACACCGGTGAAAATGCCTGTGCCACCGTCACCCAGACCGAGCGCAAGGGAACCGGTCACGCGGTGATGATGGCGCGCGAATTTCTGGAAGCCCACAAGGGCGGCAGTGTGCTGATTCTCAACGGCGACGCGCCGTTTATGGACAGCCGCAATATTGTCAACTCCTATTTCCATCATATGGCGGGCAGCAATTGTGTCACGGTTATCTCCTCTATGCTGGATGAACCTGACGGCTATGGACGCATTCTGCGCAACGCGGACGGAAGGCTGCTTTCTATCGTCGAACATAAGGAAGCCACCATGGCGCAGCTCGCGGTCAAGGAAGTCAATTCCGGCGCTTACTGGTTCAATGTGAACGCGCTGCTTTCCGTGCTGGACACCGACCATATCCAGTGCAGCAGCATCACCGGCGAATATTATCTGCCCGACGCGGTCAAACTGCTTGGGGACGCGGCGGATGCCTTTACCGCCGATTCGTCCAGCGTCGTCATGGGCGCCAACGATCCCGTGCAGCTCGGCGAACTCAACCAGATTGCCCGTTGTCATATCCTCGGTCAGATGGTGGCGGACGGTGTTTCGCTCACCTGCACAGACGGCGTGATCATCGGTCCCGACGTGACGGTGGGCAGCGGCACGGTGATTCTGCCCGGAACCATTCTGCGCGGAAGCGTCAGCATCGGTGAGGACTGCACGATCGGTCCCAATTCGCTTGTGGAAAACGCCGTGATTCATGACCGCGTGATTGTCAACGCCAGCCAGATCAAGCAGAGCGAGGTCTTTGACGACACCGATATCGGACCCTTCTCCCAGATCAGACCCAATTGCAAAGTCGGTCCCAAGGTACATATCGGGGATTTCGTGGAGGTCAAGAACTCGGTTCTCGACGAAGGCACCAAGGTCGCCCATCTCACCTATGTGGGGGACAGCGACATCGGCAAGCGCGTCAATTTCGGCTGCGGCTGCGTGACCGTCAATTACGACGGCAAAAACAAAGCGCGCTGCACGGTGGGGGACGACAGCTTTATCGGCTGCAATACCAATCTCGTTGCTCCCGTGAGCATCGGCGAAGGCGCCTATACCGCCGCGGGTTCCACGATTACCGACGACATTCCCTCCGACGCGCTGGGTATCGCCCGCGCCCGTCAGGTGGTCAAGGACGGCTGGGCAGCCGCCAAGCGGGAACGCGACAGCAAAAAATAAGTCTCGCCGCGTTTATCTGCATTCAGAAAAATTAAACCGACCGATGCGGTTTGTGTCACCGCCGGCGGTTTTGAGATACTATTGACAGCCGGGAAGGGTTATACATAGACGACTGCATGAAACCCTTTCTCACACCGACCACCATATTTCAGGAGGAATCATCCATGATACTTCACGGAAGCCTGCACGGCAAGGACATCAAGATTTTCTCATGCAACGCCAACCGCGCGTTGGCACAGGCCATCTGCGACGGGCTGCACGAAAAAATGGGCAGCAGCGACGTCACCAAATTCAGCGACGGCGAAATTTCGGTTTCCCTCAAGGAATCGGTTCGCGGCTCGGACTGCTTTGTGGTGCAGTCCACCAGCAATCCCGTCAACGATAACCTCATGGAAATGCTCATCATGATCGACGCGCTCAAGAGAGCCTCGGCGGGGCGCATTACCGCGGTTATTCCTTACATGGGCTATGCCCGTCAGGATCGCAAAGCCAAGGCGAGAGATCCGATTTCTGCCAAACTCTGTGCTGACCTCATCACTACCGCCGGTGCCGACCGTGTCCTGACCATGGATCTCCATGCCGCACAGATTCAGGGTTTCTTCAATATTCCGGTGGATCATCTGATGGGCGCACCGATTCTTGCCAAGTACTTCAAGGAGAAGATCGGCGACAATACGAGCGACTATATGTGTGTATCTCCCGATCTCGGTTCCGTCACCCGCGTGAGAAATTTTGCCCAGCGTCTTGACTGCCCCATGGCGATTGTGGACAAACGCCGCCAGAGAGCCAATGTCTGTGAAGTCATGAACATCATCGGCGATGTGAGCGGTAAGAAGGTGCTGCTCATTGACGACATGGTGGATACGGCAGGTACCATCTGCAACGCCGCCGAAGCACTCATCAAGAACGGCGCGGTGGAAGTTTCCGCCTGTGCGACCCATGCTGTCCTCAGCGGTCCCGCGCTCGAAAGAATCGAAAAGAGCCCCATCAAGGAATTTGTGTTCCTCGATACCATCTATCTCCCGGAGGAAAAGCGTCTCGAAAAATTCACCATTCTCTCCACCGCGTCCTACTTCG
This sequence comes from uncultured Clostridia bacterium, assembly GCA_946405565.1. GTDB lineage: Bacteria > Bacillota > Clostridia > Oscillospirales > Acutalibacteraceae > RUG762. The sequence goes on along the minus strand of CAMJHU010000190.1, from coordinate 1,001 downwards.
CGGAAGCCATCGAGAGAATCTACACGGACAAGCCTATCTCGCTGATTTTTGACTGATTTTGTGTATGACATTGACCTGTTCCATCATACAATAAAATAATAAACGCCAAGGCAGGGCAGTCACCTCAGACGTGATTGTCCTGCCGTTTGGGCGTTACGGAAAGAAAGGACGGATGCCGCCATGTTCGGTATCAACACAAGCAAGCCCGGCGCGATCGACTGGCTGGTGGTGGGGCTGGGGAATCCCGGCAAAAAATATGAGGGTACCCGCCACAACGCGGGATTTATGGCAGCAGACGCGCTGGCAAAGCAATTGGATATCCGGGTGGACAGAGTGAAATTCCACGCGCTCATCGGCGATGGAATGTGCGGTGATCAGCGCATTCTGCTGGTCAAGCCTCAGACCTATATGAATCTCTCCGGACAGGCGGTGGATGAAATCATGACCTTCTACAAGATTCCTCCGGAACGCCTGCTGGTCATGTGCGATGACATCTCGCTGGAACCCGGACAGCTCCGGATCCGACGCAAGGGCTCCCACGGCGGACAGAACGGCATGAGAAACATCATTGATATGATTGAGACCGATCAGTTTATCCGCATCAAGCTGGGCATCGGCAAGAAGCCTCATCCCGACTACAATCTGGCGGACTGGGTGCTGAGTCATTTCACCGCGGGCGAGATGAAAGAAATGGGGCAGTCCGCCGGGAATGCCGCCGCCGCCGTGGAACTCATTGTAAACGGCTCCATTGACAGGGCAATGAATCTGTATAATTCGTAACGCGAGGGAGGTTGACGGTTAATGGCTTCCCAGAATCAAGCGGTTTCCGGGCGCAAAGACTGGGTGGATATCGCGCGGGGATTCTGTGCTATGCTGGTGATATTATTTCATGAGCCGCATACCCCCATGCTGTACACGGTATTCTTTGCTCCCTTCATTGTACCGCCCTTTTATCTGGTGTCCGGCTATCTCACCAAAATCAAACGGGTCAGCGCCCGGAG
>CAMJHU010000189.1 GCA_946405565.1 uncultured Clostridia bacterium | reverse complement strand
GCATGGGCTGGTTTAAGTCGTGCTTTGTGTCTTGCTGATTATTTGGATTGCTATAGTGGCATAATGTTTGTATACAATGTCAATAGACAAATTCCCCAGAATATGCTATAATAAAACTTACGAAGGTTGTGCATTATAGCATAACTAGGGAACGCAATGGCAGATACTGCGGCAACAGTATCTGAAGCCGTTGCGTTTTTCTTTATTAGAAGATTACAATCAAAGGCATCACCACCTTTCTTTTTTGAAATGAATTATTCGCATATCAAGGCAACAAGATCGTAAAAAAAGAAGAGCCTGTTACGTTGTTTGCCATCTGTGTATAAAACATTGTTTTTCGGCAGAATATTGAGATAGCGATTGATAGTGGTCGATGAAATACCCGTTTCTTCCTGCATGATTTTTGAGTCGAAAATCGGATATTTGAACATCGCATCTACCATACGGACAGCATTCGATGAATTGATCAGATGACAAGCCTGTTTCACAGTCTTGTCGTAAAGGTCGTTGATCTGATTGAAAATACGGATGTATTTTCTGCATTGCTTAGCCACCGTTTCGAGGAAAAATCTGATCCACTCATTCCAACGGTTGGATGTCCTTATATCCATCAATAGCTTGTAATACTTATGCTTTTCCCGTTCCAATGCCTCACTGATAAAGAAATAGGGCATGGGAATCTGACCTTTGGCGTAAAGATAAAGAGGTATCAGAATCCTTCCCACTCTTCCGTTCCCGTCACCAAACGGGTAAATGGTTTCGAGTTGAGCATGAATGATAGCTATTCGGATAAGCGGACGTATTTTAGCGTCGTCAGAATTAATATACGCTATCAGATTATTCATGAGTGCGGGAACCTTGTCCGGCTTTGGCGGCGTATAAACAAGCTCTCCGTCATTCTTTCCGATGTAATTCTGAGTGGTGCGATATTCACCGATCGTATCTGTGTTTTTGCGAACGCCGCCTGATAAAAGAACTCTGTGCATTTCAAGAAAAAGCTCATTATCAAAATCCCCTCGCTTTAACCGCTGATAACCAATGGAGGACGCCTTTAAATAATTTACAATTTCGTTGAGGTTTTTGTCCTCTGTGTTCGGGGACACCTGATTAATGAGAACTCCATCGAGCGTTGCCTGTGTTCCTTCAAGCAAAGAAGAAGCCAGCGCTTCCTTGTTCTGAATGATCGGCAAAATCCAATTGCTATCGACTTTACTAAAATTGATTTTCTCCACATAAACTTCAAGTGCTGCCGTTGCGTCTATCAGTTCATCCATAAAATATGAGTAATCTAAAGAGCCATAAGCATCAGGCAGTAATGCTGCTTTGTAGGCTTCCATTGCGCATTCCTCCTTATTCTTCCATAAATCAGTATAACACAGAAATTTCATTTGTTAAGTGCTTTGACCGTATTTCTTATAAAATCAGCGAATAAGAACCAAATAACGGTATTTTTGATTTTATAAAGGCTGCCTTAAATGCATCTTCGCTCTTTTCTCACATCGCATACACACGAACAGCGAATTTCTTCCCGATAGGGTTGTCCGCATTTTGAACAACCCGTATTGTGTCTTTTTCGGGGTGATTTCTCCATCGCTTTATGTAAAATGTGAAGGAACGCAGGCAATCGGGTGACAATTCGTCGGAAATGATATATCGAGTGTCCTCTATAGGCACGGAGGAACTTGGTCATTTGGAAATGATCGGAGCGATTGTCCACCAGCTTACACGCAATCTCAGCCGTGAGCAGATCATGAATTCAGGCTTTGCACCGTATTATGTGGATCACACCACCGGTGTCTATCCTGTCGCAGCGAGTGGTATGCCGTGGACTGCCGCAACAATGCAATCCAAGGGTGATCCTATCACCGATCTTCATGAAGACCTCGCCGCAGATGAGGCATATGGGTATAGACAACGTCTGAAAGCATTCAAAATATTATACTTGAAATAATAATACTTTGTGGTATAATCCCGACTTCAACAGTTGGAAGGGAAGGAAAAAGCCGCAAATAGCCTAGGGAAGGGGGTTTGCGGCTTTTTTGGGGTATACAAAAATGTTGTATGGAAATGCTAACCGGAAATTTTTTTAAATTTTTTATTCAGCTCCTTCGGGAGATAGAATTTACGATCCAACTGAGAGAGAGGATAGACAGTATTAAGAGCGGTCAAAGCCACGGAACCGGTATAAGTTGCCTTATAGCAAAAATCATCGAGGTTGTCGACCTGCATATTCCGGAGAGTCTCCACAATGTTCTCCGGGGAGAGAGTGAATTTGGCATCGGAGATTTTTTTCTGCAAGAGGCGGAAGATCAGCAGAGCGGTATAACAAATCATGAAATGAGCAATGATGCGCTCTTTGTTCTGATGGAAAATCGGACGAGAAGAAAAATTGGTTTTCATCAAACGGAAGCAGTCTTCGATTTTGTATCTTTGATGGCTGATGGCAAGGATTTGCTGCACATCGGATACAGCCAGTTCTGTGGATTCGGAAATATCAAGATTGGTGGCGACCGCGTAGAATCCGTCATATCGGGCTTCTTCCGCGATCAATTCCTCATTCAGGATATACTGGTCGATTGCTTTCTCTCCTGATTTTCCTTTCGAGCACCGTTTGATGAAACGCGTCACGTCGTGCGGTCCTTTTTTGAATGATTCGGGATCGATATTTTTCAGCAGGTTTTTGGCACGTTCCACTTGGCGATTGCGAATATATTGCTGATATTCCATCATTTTGCGGGAAAAAGAAACGATGAGCTTTTGCTTGAGCGTACCTTTTACTTTCACGCGCTTTGTCTTCCCGTTTTTTAATTTTCTCTCTTCATACAGTCCGAGGTCAATCAGATTGTCTGCGGGAATCACCTTGTAAGCCTTGTCCGAGTACAGGGCTTTGTTTTTTTCGTCTTTTTTGTCAAAGGTTTGTAGTTCCTTCAAAGAAACCGTCTTGCCTGAAGAAAGCAGCCGGTAATCAAAATCATTGAATACCGCGTCCTTCAGCATGGAGGACAGCTTCTTTATGGACTGCGTTACAATGAATGATCTTCCGCCCATAGCGTTGAAGTTGCGGATATGATAAGAACCCAATCCTCCGTCGGCACAGTAGATGAAGGGTTTCTGCTTCAGCATTTGAATCATGCGCTTTTCCAGCGGAACAGCCGTTGTCTGTTCGCTTTCATTTCCAGAAGCCAGACACATGGATAACGGAATGCCGTCACCGTCCATAAACAAACCCATTTCTACAATCGGATTGGGGCGGTGTTCCTTGCTGACCCCGTATTTGCGGAATCCGGGGGTAAATTCTCCCGTCACTTCATCTACATAGTCGTCGTCAGGCGATTCGATTTCAAAATAGAAATTGGTACAGTCGTAGTAACAGACTGACGTATTGCGGGCAACGACATTTTTGCTCTGTTCAAATAAATGACTGATGTATGCATCGTAATTGGCTTCCATGATGTCCATCGTGCGAAGAATATGCTGATACTCGAAATCCGGCTGTTCGTAGTAATCCGACAGATGCATATGCGTGTTTCGCTTGGAGCCTGGATCCAATATTCTCGCGTAAGTCAGAAACCGATTGACCAGATCAGGGTCGAATGTGATTTTACTCTCTGCCGTTACTTCGGTAAAAAAACGGTCGATTCTCAGGTCATGATAGACCTGCTGCAAATAGTAATAGCCAATATTCTTAAGCGTGGAACCGGAAACGACATCCTCGGAAGCCTTTATTTTCTCGTCAAAATCGATGGAAAGTTCCATCGTGACTTTGCTGTTGTTCACTTCCTCATTGTATTTCGCTACCTCAGCCTTGGCATATGCCAGAGGGTCATCTGTGATTGCGAGTAGCTCCGAGTGTTTCCCGATGCGTTTCACATTGCGGGTAGATGTCTTCTTTCCGATTCGGTATCCTTGCTGGATAAAATAGGTCGGGTCTTTTGATTTGCGGTCGTAATTCAGCTTCATTCTTTTATTATATCATACTATTTCATAAAATACAACTCCATACAACAAAATATTTTTCCAAATTTGACACAAAAATCCCCGCTTTTCGCGGGTTCCCACTGTTTTTTCCTTTTTCAACTGTTGAAGTCGCGTATAGACAACGTCTGAAAGCATTCAAAATATTATACTTGAAATAATAATACTTTGTGGTATAATTATTTTGAAAGGATCATACGATGATAGCAGGCGGTGAAATCCATGAAGAGATTTATCAACAGAGAAAAAGAAAGAGCTTTTTTGGAAAAAGAATACCACAAAGACAGTGCCTCGTTTGTGGTGATTTACGGTCGAAGACGAATCGGTAAGACGGCGTTGATCAGGGAATTTATCAAGGACAAAAAGGCGTTGTTCCTGCTGGCGACAGAGGAATCGGAGAGCGAGAACCGCGCTGAGTTCAAACGATTGGCGGCGGAGTATATCGAAAACCCGTTGCTGAAGGAAGCGGATATTCGCGATTGGGAAACACTGTTCCAATATATTGCGGCATATCAGCCCGAAATGCGGAAAGTGATTGTGATCGACGAGTTTCAGTATATCGCCAAGTCCTACGCGCCGTTTATTTCTGTCATGCAGAAGATATGGGATACGATTCTTGCGGAAGCCAATGTCATGCTGATTCTGTGCGGTTCTCTGGTGAATATGATGTACGCGCAGACGCTGTCCTACGACAGTCCTCTCTATGGCAGGAGAACGGGACAGATCAAAATGCAGCAGATCGCCTTTCGGTATTACCGAGACTTTTTTAGCGGTCTGAGCGAAAAGCAGCTCATCGAAAACTATGCGGTAACAGGCGGCGTTCCGAAATACATTGAATCCTTTGAGCCTTACTCCAATATTTATGAGGCAATCGAAAACTGTGTGATGTCGCGGGAAAGCTATCTGTATGAAGAGCCGAATTTCCTGCTGGAAAAAGAGGTGCAGGACGTAGGCAGTTACTTTTCTATCATCAAAACCATTGCCTCTGGTCGGGAGAAACCCAACGAAATTGCCTCTGCACTGGAGGTGAAATCCACCAGTCTCCCAAAATATCTGAATGTGCTGATTGATTTGGATATTCTGGAGCGCGAAGTGCCTGTAACCGAAAGTAAGCCTGAAAAAAGTAA
>CAMJHU010000188.1 GCA_946405565.1 uncultured Clostridia bacterium | reverse complement strand
CTCCGCGTCGGGAGCGCCGTAGTAGTTGAAGGGCTTGTAGTTGGTGCCGATCTTGGCATTGACCTTGTCCATATATTCCTCGACAATGCCGGGTACCGCGTCATAGAACTTGTTGCAGGCTTCGCGGGTCTGGAAGAAGATGTCGGGGTTCTGGGCGGAACCGTGGAGGACAGGATGCTCAGGGTTGAGGGCGCGGCGGCGGAAAGCGTCTACCGCATCCCAGTCGAGCATATCGGCGAGGTCTTCATAATCCCATGTCTCAATCTTCTGGATTTCATGAGAGGTGCGGAAGCCGTCGAAGAAGTGGAGGAAAGGCACACGACCCTTGATGGCGGCGAGATGGGCGACAGCGCCGAGATCCATACATTCCTGGGGGTTGTTGGAGCAGAGCATTGCGTAACCGGTCTGGCGGCAGGCATACACGTCGGAATGGTCGCCGAAGATGGAGAGCGCGTGGAACGCGAGCGAACGGGCGGATACATGAATCACACCGGGGAGCAGTTCGCCGGACATCTTGTACATATTCGGGATCATGAGCAGCAAGCCCTGAGAAGCGGTGTAGGTAGTGGTCAGAGCGCCGGCGGAGAGGGAGCCGTGCACAGCGCCGGCAGCGCCGCCTTCGGACTGCATTTCCGTGACCTGCACTTCTCTGCCGAAGAGATTCTTTCTGCCGGCAGTGGCGTACTTGTCCGTCTCGTCAGCCATGACGGAAGACGGAGTGATCGGGTAGATCGCGGCAACATCGGTAAACGCGTAGGATACATGCGCGACCGCGTTGTTGCCGTCCATGGTTTTCTTGTTTCTGGCCATGTTGTTTGTTTCCTCCTTGGAAATTTTCAGATATATAGGGATATTCCTCCGGCGGAGGCAGAGCAATCGCCGGGGCGAAAGAGGGAAGACGCCATCGGCGGCTGCTGCCGGCTGCGGGGAATTTTGACCGAGACACAAAGCGTCGCCTGTATTCCGGTACATCACCGATTATTTTACCACTTTTCAATCAATATGTAAAGCATAAAAAACCATAATTCACACAAAATTGTAAATTTTAGAAAGACAAGCGGGAGAGAACCTTGCAAAACCGACGGGGGTGTGGTAGAATAAAAATGAATAGTGAATAGTGAATAGTGAATAGTGAATAGGAGAGGAAATAGCTTGCATTTTACATTTTCCCGCCGGACGGCGGCGTGGCTGTGTCTGACCGCTGTGTGGATGGTCGTGATCTTTCTGTTTTCGGCGCAGAACGCCGACGATTCTTCCGACACCAGCGGGCGGGTGCTGAGCTTTCTGTGCGGGCTGTTTGGCTATGTGCCGACGGAGGATTTGAAAGAAACGCTGTCGTTTCTGGTGCGCAAGGCGGCGCATATGACCGAATTCGGCATACTGGGCGTGCTGTGGCTGCGGACGCTGCGGGAGAGCTTCGGGGATTTTTACTGGCGTTATCCCGCGGCATTTATACTGGCGTCGGTCTACGCCGCGACGGACGAATACCACCAGCTCTTTGTGGAAGGACGCGCCGGGCAGGTGACGGACTGGCTGATTGACAGCGCCGGCATATGGCTGTGGCTGACTGCCGCGTGGGTTCTCATGAAAATTACCCATCTCGATAATATCAGTGAATACAACGGATTGTAATTTTTAATGGTGGGAGAATGTCAATTTTCTTCACCGTTATGAAATATAAACATTATAAAAATCAAAACAAAAAGGATGATGACACAATGGCAATTCTCGTCACAGGCGGCGCAGGCTTTATCGGATCGCATACCTGCGTGGTGCTTCAGGAAGCGGGCTACGATATCGTAATTGTGGACAATTTCTCCAATTCCAAGCCCGAGGCGCTCAACCGCATTAAAAAGATTACCGGCAAGGATTTTCCGTTCTACGAGGCGGACATTCTCGACGCGGACGCGATGAACCGTATTTTCGAGGAAAACGACATTGAAGCGGTGATTCACTTCGCGGGTCTCAAGGCGGTGGGCGAATCGGTCGCCAAGCCCATCGAGTACTACCACAACAACATCACGGGCAGCCTTGTCCTCTTTGACGCGATGCGCCATCATGGCTGCAAGACCATTGTCTTCTCTTCCTCCGCGACGGTCTACGGCATGAACAACGAGCCTCCGTTTGTGGAGACCATGCCGCTTTCCACCACCAATCCCTACGGCTCCACCAAGCTCTTTATTGAAGATATCCTGCGTGACATCTGTGTGTCCGACCCCGACTGGAGCGTCATGCTGCTGCGCTACTTCAATCCCATCGGTGCCCATCCTTCCGGGCTCATTGGCGAAAGCCCCAACGACATCCCCAACAATCTCTTCCCTTATATTGCAAGCGTCGCGGTGGGCAGACTGGAAAAACTCGGCGTGTTCGGCAACGATTATCCGACCGTGGACGGTACCGGCGTGCGGGACTACATTCACGTGATGGATCTGGCGGAAGGTCACGAGCGCGCGCTGAAATACGCGCTGTCGCATAAGGGCGCGGAAGCGGTCAATCTCGGCACCGGCAAGGGAACCAGCGTGCTGGAAGCCGTGGCAGCCTTTGAGAAGGGAAGCGGTATGCCGGTTCCCTATGTCATCAAGCCCCGCCGTCCCGGGGACATCGCGGAATGCTATGCCGACTGCGCCAAGGCGCGGGAGCTGCTCGGCTGGGAAGCCAAGCGAGGTATGGAAGAAATGTGCCGTGATGGATGGAATTTTATCAAGAACAACCCGAACGGTCTGGAATAACTCGAAAATACGAAATTTTCATTGATAAAAAATTCATAGTTTATCCATGCCTTATTCAAATAGAATTGTAATGCTTTTGTGATTTTTACAAAAAAACGAAAAAAATACTTGAAATTCTATCGAGGCTGTGATATCATTTAGGCGTGGTTCGGACGGGTAGAAAATTTATGTTTTTTTTACATTCTTTTCATACTTCGTCGGAATCGTGCAACATTTTATAAACGGTGATTTGCCAAATAATTAAAGAGGGATTGGCAGATCCCCGAATTTGTCTGGAGGTAATTACCATGAAAAAAAGATTAGCTCTCATTCTTGCTTCTGCAATGCTGGTTTCTTCCGCGCTTTGCAGCCTGACTTCCTGCTCCGGCGGCGGCAGCAACGCGAAGGGTCATGTCTACTATCTGAACTTCAAGCCCGAACAGGATCAGGCATGGCAGGATCTGGCAGCGGCATACACCGAGGAAACCGGTGTACAGGTTGACGTTCTGACCGCCGCGCAGGGCACCTATGAGACGACACTCGCTTCCGAAATCGCCAAGACGGACGCTCCCACCCTGTTCCAGATCAACGGTCCTGTCGGCTTTGCCAACTGGAAGGATTACTGCTATGACATGACCGATGCGGCAGTGACCAAGGAACTCACCAGTGATGCTTTCACCGTCAAAGACGGCGGCAAGATCTACGGCGTTGCGTATGTGGTAGAGACCTACGGTATCATCTGCAACACCAAGCTGCTCCAGCAGGCAGGTCACTCCCTCGACGAGATCAAGGATTTCGAGTCCTTCAAGGCGGTTGTCGAAGACATTCAGGCCAACAAGGCGAAGAACGGCTTTGCGGCTTTCACCTCTGCCGGTATGGACAGCTCTTCTGACTGGAGATTCAAGACCCACCTTGCCAACCTCCCGATCTACTATGAATACAAGGCAGACGGCATCGGCAAGACCGACGCCATCAAGGGCACCTATCTCGATAACTACAGAGCTATCTGGGATCTCTATATCAACAACGCTACCTGCGACCCCGGCGTTCTCTCCACCAAGACCAATGACGACGCTGTCGCAGAGTTCGTCAACGAGCAGGCTGTCTTCTATCAGAACGGCACTTGGGCATATGGCGATGTTTCCGCTGTCGGCGATGAGAACCTCCAGATGATCCCGATCTACATCGGCGCTGAAGGCGAAGAAAATCAGGGTCTCTGCACCGGTACCGAGAACTTCTGGTGCGTCAACAGCCAGGCTGCTGAGGAAGACATTCAGGCTACGCTCGACTTCCTCGAGTGGGTTGCCACTTCCGACAAGGGCACCGACGCGCTCGCTAACGCTATGAACTTCGTCAGCCCCTTCAAGAAGGCGAAGGAAGCTTCCAACCTGTTCGTCAAGCAGGATGCCGCTTACACCGCAGCGGGCAAGACCCCTGTTGACTGGTGCTTCGCGACCATGCCTTCCGAGGCTTGGAAAGATGACGTCGGATCCGCTCTGACCGCTTATGCCTCCAAGCAGAACGATACTTCCTGGGAAGCTGTCAAGACTGCTTTCGTTGACGGCTGGGCAAAGGAAGTTGCCAATTCCAAGGCGTAATCGCGTCTGACGGTCTGCCTCCTCTGAGGTGCATCGCATAGCTGCAAATTTCATCTGACAAAATAGGGAAGGGTGAACGGCATTGGGTTGCCCGTTCGCCCTTCTTTTAGTTCCATCTTAATAGCTGTTTCAGTGGGATCATTCTCCATAAAAAGAAAGGGGCTCTTTATGGAAAAAATCATGAAAAAAAATCCCTTGTATTTCTGCCTGTTCCTGCTCCCCACGCTGCTGGCGTTTATGATTGGCTTTGTCGTACCGTTCGGCATGGGCATTTACCTGTCGTTCTGTAAGTTCAACACCATGAACGACGCCAAATGGGTGGGCATCAACAATTACCTGCAGATTTTCCAAGGGGACGAAACCTTTACACACGCGTTCTGGTTCACGGCACTGTTTGCGGTGATTTCCACGATTGCGATCAACGTTATTGCGTTTCTCGTGGCTGTGGCGCTGACCAGAAATTTCGGCGGAACCAACCTGTTCCGCACCATCTTCTTCATGCCCAACCTGCTCGGCGGCGTTCTGCTGGGTACCATCTGGAAGATTCTCATCAACGGTCTGCTGCTCTCCATGAAGCAGACCCTTACCACCAACGGCACTTACGGCTTTATCGGCTTGCTCATCGTTATGATCTGGCAGCAGGTCGGTTATATGATGATCATTTATGTCGCGGGTTTGCAGGGCGTTCCGGATGACCTGAAGGAAGCCGCCCGTATTGACGGCGCCAACGACAAGGAAATTCTGTTCCAGATCACCATTCCGCTGGTCATGCCGTCCATCAGCATGTGTACGTTCCTCACGCT
>CAMJHU010000187.1 GCA_946405565.1 uncultured Clostridia bacterium | reverse complement strand
TTTCCGGCGGAATGGGGTATACTGACTTATTGCACGACGGCGCTTGAAAGCGTAACGGTTTAAAGTGATAAGTTATTAAAGGAAAGGCTGGAAATCCCCATGCATTTTATCAGAAAGCTGCCCATTCCGCAGGAAATCAAGGAGCAGTTCCCCATTTCGGAGCGCTGCGCACAGATCAAGGCGGAGCGCGACGCCCGTATAGCCGAAGTCTTTACCGGCAAGAGCGATAAATTTCTGCTGATTATCGGACCCTGTTCGGCGGACAAGGAAGAATCCGTGATGGACTATATCGGACGGCTGGTGGGGCTGCAGGAGCAGGTCAAGGACAAAATCATCATCATTCCCCGCATTTATACCAATAAGCCCCGTACCACCGGCGAGGGCTACAAGGGCATGGCGACCCAGCCGGACCCCACCAAGAAACCCGACCTGCTGGAAGGTCTGATTGCCATCCGCCGTCTGCATACCCGCGCGATTGAGGAAACGGGCTTTGTCTGCGCGGACGAAATGCTCTATCCCGAAAACTATCGCTATCTGAGCGACCTGCTTTCTTACATCGCGGTGGGCGCCCGGTCGGTGGAGAACCAGCAGCACCGTCTGACGTCGAGCGGCATTGCCGTACCGGTGGGCATGAAGAATCCCACGAGCGGCGACCTGAGCGTCATGCTCAATTCCATCAAGGCGGCGCAGATCAGCCATACCTTCCTCTATCGCGGCTGGGAGGTGGAAACCGAAGGCAACCCGCTGGCACACGCGATTCTGCGCGGCTCGGTCAATAAACACGGACGTTCCATGCAGAACTACCATTATGAAGACCTGATTCTGCTGCACGAGATGTATGCCCAGCGCAATCTTATGAATCCCGCCGTGATTGTGGACGTGAACCACAGCAATTCCAACAAGCAGTACCTCGAACAGATTCGCATCAGCAAGGAAGTCCTGCATTCCCGCCGTCACAACGGCGATATTGCCCGCATGGTCAAGGGCTTGATGATCGAGAGTTACATTGAGGACGGCGCGCAGAAGGTGGACGGCACCGTCTACGGCAAGTCCATCACCGACCCCTGCCTCGGCTGGGAAAAGTCCCGCCAGCTCGTGCTGGAAATCGCCGACCTGCTGTGATGGGGTGCGCGAATCCACGCAAGAAAAAAACCAAAATTCCATAAAAATTCATAATTGCCCCCTTGACATCGCTGTGTCAAGGGGGTATGATATGTCATACAATCAATTAGCACTCGACACATGAGAGTGCTAACCGGCAGTATGAAAGGAAGATGTGTTTCTGATGGAAAAGAAGGAATTCAAAGCCGAATCCAAGCGATTGCTGGATATGATGATTCATTCGATTTATACGCACAATGAGATATTTCTGCGCGAGCTGATTTCCAACGCCAGCGACGCGACGGATAAACTGTATTACAACGCCCTCCAGAACGGCGGCGCGGGTCTGAACCGCGACGATCTGCCCATCAATATCGTGGTGGATAAAGAAGCGCGTACCCTCACCATCACCGACAAGGGCTGCGGCATGACCAAGCAGGAGCTGGAGGACAATCTCGGCATTATCGCCAACAGCGGTTCGCTCGCCTTCAAGGAAGCGCATGACCTCGGCGACGACGTGGATATCATCGGACAGTTCGGCGTGGGCTTTTATTCCGCTTTTATGGTGGCTAAAAAAATTGTGGTCGTCACCAAGCCGGTGGGGGAGGAACAGGCGTGGCGCTGGGAATCCGACGGCGCGGACGGCTATATCATTGATACCGCCGACAAGACCGAAAACGGCACTGAAATCACCCTTTACATCAAGGACAAGACCGAGGATGAGGATTATGACCGCTATCTGGAAACCTATACCCTGCGCGGTCTGATCAAGAAATATTCCGATTATATCCGCTATCCCATCACGATGGACATCGAAAAGTCCCGTGACTGGGAGGAAGGCGAGGACCATCCCGAAGAGGAAGAATACGCGACCTATGTCGATCATGAAACTGTCAATAGTATGATTCCTGTCTGGAAGAAGACCAAGGCGGAGCTTGGCGAAAAGGAATATGAGGAATTCTATAAGGGTAAGTTCAACGATTACGAGGACCCCGCCCGCTGCATTCATCAGAATGTCGAGGGCGCCGTCACCTATACCGCGCTGATGTTCATTCCCGCCCGCGCGCCCTTTAATTATTACAGCAAGGATTACGAGAAGGGCTTGCAGCTTTACAGCAACGGCGTGATGATCATGGAAAAATGCGCCGACCTGCTGCCGGATTATTTCAGTTTTGTCAAGGGTCTGGTGGATTCCCCCGACCTCTCGCTCAACATCAGCCGCGAAATGCTCCAGCATGACCGTCAGCTCAAGGCGATTGCGGGCAGTCTGGAGAAGAAGATCAAGTCGGAACTGCTGAGTATGCAGCGCAACGACCGCGAGAAGTACGAAGCGTTTTTCAGGAATTTCGGTCTGCAAATCAAACTCGGCATTTACAGCTCCTACGGCATGAAGAAGGAACTGCTGCAGGATTTGCTGCTCTACTATTCTTCCTCCGAGAAGAAGCCTGTCACGCTTGACGAATATGTGGGACGCATGAAGGAGAGCCAGAAGTATATCTATTATGCCTGCGGCGAATCCACCGCCAAGCTCGACCTGCTGCCCCAGACGGAGCTGCTCCGCGACAAGGGCTATGAGATTCTCTACCTGACCGATGAGCCGGACGAATTCGTCATCAAGTCCATGCACCTCTACAAAGAGAAGGAATTCCGCTCGGTGTCCGACGCGGGGCTGGACGTGGAGGACGAAGGCGAGCAGGAGGAAATCAAACAGACCGCCGAGGAAAGCAAGGATTTGTTTGCCTTCATGAAGGAGCATCTGGGCGACAGCGTCAAGGAGGTACGTCTTTCCAGCCGCCTCAAGACCCACCCGGTTTGTCTGACTGCCGACGGCAATATCTCGCTCGAAATGGAAAAGGTACTCAACGCCATGCCCAATAACAGCGAGAAAATCCACGCGGAACGAGTGCTGGAACTCAATCCCCGCCATCCCATTTTTGCGGTGCTGACCAAGGCGTATGCCGAGGACAGGGAAAAGGCTGCCAAGCTGACCGACGTGCTGTTTGCGCAGGCGTCGCTCATTGAGGGCGTGGGGATTGACGATCCCGTGGCGTATGCCAACGCGGTTTGCTCGCTGCTGGCGGAGTAACACCCTTAGAGCCTGTTCAGAATCTCTCCGCACGCGTCTTGCTTGCATATTTTCCGCCATATTTTGCCAAAATCCTCGTTAATACACAAAGTATTGCCTGCGGTTTTGGCTTCATCTGGCGAAAAATCTGACGGCGCAATCCGCATACGCGGAGAATCTGAACAGGCTCTTACAAAAAGAAACACACACCATGCCAAAAACAGGCGTGACCGGTTTTACCGTCAAGCCTGTTTTTTTTGCGTTTTCCCCTTGTATTGCCAAGGAGAATTTGCTATAATAAAAAGAAGCATTTATGCGCTGCGGGCGAATCATCAGCCCGACAACCGAAACGAGGTGACAGCTCCGCTATGCGGCAATCTGACAAAAAAAGCACCCGGAACAGCGGTGAACCCGCGCCTTTCTGGGAGGACAAGCGCCGTCAATATCTGAAATATTATCGCGGCAACCGTCTGCGCGGTATCGGCACGGTAGGTCTGACGGTGATCGTGACGCTCAGTATCGTGATTACCTTTATACTTTCGCCCGTCGATTACGCGAAGGTCATGGCGGGACTGTTTGCGCCCAAAACGCCGGGTACGGTTTCCACTGTTCTCGGCGGAGGGGACGTCTCTTCCGAGGAACCCGACAGCGGCTTTCAGGTGACGGTCAAATTTACCGTCGCGCCGCTCTGCTCCGAACCCGGCGGTAAGAAGAAGCTCCAGAACACCGCCCATAAAGGACAGTCCTTTGAAGTGCTGGAAACCAGCGGCGATTTTTACCGCATCGAATACATTAAAAGCTGCTTCGGCTGGATTGACAAATATTACGTCGTCCGCGAGGGGCAGGAGGAACCCGCGCTGATCGACCCCCATCAGCCCACCGAGCTGACCGGCTCTTCCGCGTCCGCCCTCAAGAAAATCTGTCAGGATTACAGCGCGATGGGCGTGGGCGTCGCGGTCATCAAGGACGGCACCGTGCAGTACACCTATTCCTATGGCTATGCCAACAAGCAGCAGGGCAAAAAAATCAACGCGGATACCAAATTCCGTCCCGCGTCGCTCTCCAAGATCATCTCCACCCTCTCCACCATGACGCTGGTGGACGCGGGCAAGCTCGATCTCGACCGCAATGTGGAGGATTATTTCCATTACAAATTCCGCAATCCCTTTTTTCCCAAGACCGAAATCACGCCGCGTATGCTGCTCAACCATACGTCTTCCCTCGATGACGAGTATATCATCTATACCGGCAGCAACGCGGGCGAACGGCTCAAGGACCTCGTGGTCAATCTCAAAAGCTACAAGAGCCAGCAGCCCGGTAAGGAATTCTCTTACAGCAATTCCGGCTTCGGCATTGTCGGCTCGCTCGACGAGGTCATCACCAATATGCCCTACATCTATTTCACCGACTCGGTGCTGTTCCAGCGGCTCGGCATGGACGCCGCCTTCGGCGGACAGAGCCTGAAGGACAAAAACAACGTCGCGGACTGCTACAAGGTGGACAAGGTGGCGCGCGCCCGTTCGGTGCTGGTCAAGGACAGGGTCATCCGCGAACCCGGCGAGACTTATATTCTCGCGCAGGGCAGTCTGATTATCAGCCCCCAGAATTACGCCAAGCTGGTGACGATTTTTATCAATGACGGTATGTACGGCAATATCCGCGTGCTGTCGGAGGACGCGGTGAAGGAAGTCGAAAAGGAATATCTCAAGGACGACAAGTTCCGTTACTGTCTCGGCTTCAAAAAGACCACCGCCTATGTGGAAGGGCATGACCTCTATTATCATGGCGGCAATGCCTATGGCGTTTACGCGAGTGTGTGTTATGACGAGCAGCAGAAGAGCGGCGTGGTGGTCATGACCAGCGGCGCCATCGGATATGTGGACGACTATCATTTCTATACCGTGTGCAAAAAAATCACCGAGAAATGTTATGCCGATCTGATTGACAA
>CAMJHU010000186.1 GCA_946405565.1 uncultured Clostridia bacterium | reverse complement strand
TCTATCAAAAAATCCTGAAATACACAAGCTTTCAAAAGAAAGTGCTATCAAGTTAGATCTTTCAGATTCCTGAGACACCGCTCACATCAAGTTGTTGTATGAAAATTATACCATGTTTTTCACACCATTGTCAATCTATTTTGTATTCTCTGCCCATCCACTGAAAACACATTGACATTTCCCTGTCAAAAATGCTATACTCATCTTCGCTGCATTCTATATCCATATAATAAGAAAGAGGTTCACCGGACAAATGACACAACGAACATTTTTTGACATCGACGACAGACTGCTGACTCTGGCAGAAGAAACCGAATCCGACATACGCCCCGCATTTGAAAAAATTGAATCCATTGCCTTTCAGAACCAGCAGAAGGTGCTCGCGGCTTTCATCCGCAACCACGTCGGCGAGAACTGTTTCACTTCCTCCACCGGCTACGGCTACGGCGATGTAGGTCGTGAAAAGCTCGAAAAGGTCTTTGCCGACGCGATGGAGTGTGAGGACGCGCTGCTCCGTCACAATTTCATGTGCGGCACCCACGCGCTGACCGTGGCACTGTTCGGCGTACTGCGTCCCGGCGACACCATGCTCTGCGTCACCGGTATGCCCTACGACACCATCCAATCGGTCATCGGGCTGCATAATCCCCCTGCCAGCGGTTCCCTCAAAGAATTCGGCATCGGCTTTGATAAAATCGACCTGCTGACCGGCGGCGGGGTGGACATCGAAAAAATGCGCCGCCAACTGCGTGACGACGCATCGATCAAAATGGTCTATATCCAGCGTTCCCGCGGTTATTCGCTGCGTCCCTCTCTCCCGGTGGAAGCCATCGGGGAAATCTGCGCGGCGGCGCACGAGGTCAAGCCGGAAGTCGTGGTGATGGTAGATAACTGCTACGGCGAATTTGTCCAGCTCACCGAACCCTGTGTCCACGGCGCGGATTTAATGGCAGGCTCTCTCATCAAGAATCCCGGCGGTGGCATTGCCTCCACCGGCGGCTACATCGCGGGACGGAAGGATTTGGTGGAGATGTGTTCCTACCGCCTTTCCACGCCCGGCACCGGTCGGGAAGTCGGCTGTACGCTGGGACATTCCCGCGAAATGTACATGGGTCTCTTTTCCGCGCCGCACGTCGTGGGCGAAGCGCTTAAAACCGCCGTCTTTGCCGCCGGACTTTTCACGCGGCTGGGCTATGACGTAACACCCCGTCCCGACGAATCCCGCGCCGACATCATCCAATCGCTCCTGCTCCGCACACCCGAAGCGCTCATTGCCTTCTGTCAGGGCATACAGAGCGGCTCCCCTGTGGACGCGCAGGCGCTCCCTGAACCGTGGGATATGCCCGGTTACGATAACAAAATCATCATGGCATCGGGTTCATTTACCCTCGGTTCGTCCATCGAACTCTCCGCCGACGCGCCGCTCCGGGAGCCGTATGCCGTCTGGATGCAGGGAGCGCTCAATTATGCCGCCGGGAAAACCGGCGTGCTGATCGCGGTGGACAGATTACTGAAACAATCGCAAAAGCATTAAAGAAAGGTTAAGATTACGCCCTTTATCTTGACAAGCCCCGCCCGGACGTGTCATAATGCAGATAGAAAAACCGCATGGGAAAGGACGTGTTTCCGACCGTACTGCAAATCAGACATCTGACTGTCACCCATCGAAAAGACCTCCGCCGCATGACCGACAATCTCACCTTCTCGCTGGGTCCGCACGATAAAGCCGCCATCATCGGTGAGGAAGGCGACGGCAAATCCACCCTGCTCAAATTGATTTACAATCCCCGGTTGACAGAGGATTACGCCGAATATACCGGCGATATCATCAAAAGCGGTCGTATCGGGTATCTTGCGCAGGAATTGTCCGGCACGCAGCGGCAAATGACGGTCTATGAATTCTTCTGTGCCACGGAGCATTTCTACGACAGCACCCCCGCCGAACTGGCACAAATCGCACGAGATATCGCACTGCCGGGCGATATCTTCTATTCCGACCAGCCCATCGGCACGCTGTCCGGCGGTGAATCCGTAAAACTCCGGCTGGCGGCATTGATGATTGCCCGTCCCGATCTGCTGCTGCTCGACGAGCCGTCCAATGACCTCGACATTGACGCGCTGGAATGGCTGGAACGCTTCATAATTAACGCCGACGTTCCCGTACTGTTCGTCTCGCACGACGAAACGCTGCTCGAACGCACCGCCAATGTCCTTCTGCATCTCGAACAGGTGCGCCGCAAAACCATCCCGATGCACACCGTCAGCCGCTGCACTTACCGGGAATATGTCGAACGCCGTGCCGCTTCCCGCGCACATCAGACCCAGATGGCACGCAAGGAAAAAGCCGAATATGAAAAACAGCAGGCAAAGTTTCTCCGGATTCAGTCCCGCGTCGAACATGAGCAAAACGTCATCTCCCGCGCTGACCCTCACGGCGGCAGGATGCTCAAAAAGAAAATGGCAGCCGTCAAATCGATGGAGCGCCGCTTTGACCGCGAATACGGGAACATGACGCAGCTCCCCGAAACGGAAGATGAGATTTTCGTCCGCTTCGACCCTGCCATCATCACGCCGAAAGGAAAGACCGTTCTCGACCTGCACCTTGATATCCTCAAAAATGAAGGCGGTACATTGGCACATGACATTCATCTGCACATCGCAGGTGGTGAGAAGGTCTGCATCGTCGGACCCAACGGCTCCGGCAAAACCACGCTGCTGCGGCATATCGCCAGTCTTCTCCTGCCACAGCCTGACCTGCGGGTTGCCTATATGCCGCAGAACTACGCGGAGGGCATGGACTTCTCCCTCACGCCGGTGCAATTTCTTTCCCGCACCGGCGACAAGGACGAACTCACCCGCATCCGCACCTATCTGGGCAGTATGCGCTATACCCCCGACGAGATGGAACACGCGATCGGCGCACTGTCCGGCGGGCAAAAAGCAAAATTGTACTTTATCGCCATGAACCTCAACCGCTGCGACGTGCTGCTGCTGGACGAACCCACCCGCAATTTTTCTCCGCTTTCCGGTCCCATTATTCGCAACGCCCTGTGCGAATTCGGCGGAACCATCATCGCTGTATCACACGACCGCAAATTTATCGGCGAAGTGTGCGAAAAGCGATTTTCCATACCGGCAAACAGACAGACAAACCGCAGATAAAAAAAAATCACTCTCGCAAACCTTCGGTTTGCGGGAGTAATTTTCGGTTTACAGGGACTGTCCCAGCGCATACGCCTTATCCAGATCGTCCTGCGTCACGTCACCCTTATCCTTGGCGTGACGCACCAGCACTGTGCCGCCGTCTTCGAGTGAGAAATAACGCAGAATGAGCTGATACTGCGCGATAATTCCGTCGAACAGTTCCGGCAGACCCGCCGCGCCTACCATGATTAACCCCAGTTTCCGGATGTGGAAGGAATTTCTCATAGGCGTATGCAGCCGGTCAACGATTGCCTTCAACTGTGCGCTGATGCCGTAAAAATACACCGGCGAGGCGATGATGAGTATATCGGTCTGGCTCAGTTTTTGATAAATCTCCGTCATACCGTCCTTCTGAAAACACGCGTTGCCTTCTCTCGTAAAACAGGTGTTGCACCCGATACAGGGATGTACCGTCTGCTCATACACCCGCACCACT
Organism: uncultured Clostridia bacterium; assembly: GCA_946405565.1. Lineage (GTDB taxonomy): Bacteria > Bacillota > Clostridia > Oscillospirales > Acutalibacteraceae > RUG762. Next base: position 1,499 of record CAMJHU010000186.1, on the reverse strand, counting down.
TCCACTTCATGACGCGCCTGTGCGCCTTTGACAAATGCCGACACCAGCCGGTCGGTATTGCCGTCCTTCCTCGGACTGCCTGACAGTACCACTATTCTGTTCATGGGTTGTCATCTCCTATTTTTGATATATTTAGGGAAGGCAAATCTTGCAGAGAGACTTGATTTGTATTCGCCCTTCCCCGTTGTTGATTTCAGCGCGATTCGCTCGGCAGCACGTTATGCTGCCTTGTGGGACGCCGTCCCACTCCCTGCCGGTGGCGCCGCCCCCGGACCCCTGCCAAAGGGACTCGTCCCTTTGGAATCCCACGCTTCGCTAATTGGCGCGCTTTTATCGTTTCAGAATGTTCGCGCCGTCGCCGGGCTGTATATGATACACGGCACAGTCCGTCCCGAATTTCTGCCGGTAGGCTTCGGTGATGTGTGCGGAAAACTCGCCCTCGCTACCGGCTTTTACCAGATTGACGGTGCAGCCGCCGAACCCGCCGCCCGTCATTCTCGCGCCGAACACACCCGGCATTTCCCACGCGCAGGAAGCAAGGAAGTTCAGTTCGGGACAGGATACCTCATAATCATCCCGCAAAGAAACGTGCGACTCATTCATCAGTCTGCCGAAGGTTTCAATATCGCCCTTTTGGAGTACTTCCGCGGCTGCCGCAGTGCGACAGTTTTCGCTCACGGCATGGCGCGCCCGTCGGCGCACGGTTTGGTCGCTGATGACATCTTGCAATTCACGGAACGCGTCCTCGTCCAGCGAACAGAGCGACGGCACCTTCCGCCGCTCGCAGATATCGGCAAGCGCCTTCTCACATTCCCGCCGACGGGTATTGTATGCCGATGCCGCCAGCGAATGCTTGACGCCGGTGTTGACAATCATCACCGACACGCGGCTCCGGTCGATGGGTGCGTAAACCGCTTCAAGGGTATGTGTGTCCAGCAATATGGCATGACCGCGCTTGCCCATCGCGCTGGCATACTGATCCATGATGCCGCAATTGACGCCGATAAAACGGTTCTCCGCGAACTGCCCGAATACGGCGTTCTGCTGCGGCGTGACAGGCAGCTGCCACAGTTCGCACAGCACCCTGCCGGTCAGCACCTCCAGCGCCGCCGAGGACGACAGTCCCGCGCCGTCGGGCAGATTGCCCTTGAACAGAAAATCCGCGCCGGAACGCGGCGCATAGCCGAACCGGCTGAAGGTGCGGATCACCGCCATCGGATAATCCGACCATGTGCCGCTTGTGACCGGTCCGTCCACCGGACGTTCCGATACACCCGCCTGCGGAAAGTTCGCCGAATAAAAGCCGAACCGCCCGTCATAACGCGGCGCCGCCATACATTCGATACCCAGATCAATGGCACAGGGAAACACCCTGCCCCCGTTGTAATCGGTATGATCACCGATCAGATTGACCCTCCCCGGCGCAAAGCCGTGTACCGTATGCCGCCGTCCGAATACCGCCAGAAAATTGCCGTCTGACAAAATAGACATCTGTTTTT
>CAMJHU010000185.1 GCA_946405565.1 uncultured Clostridia bacterium | reverse complement strand
TTGATTTAGGAATGAATTCGAATATTTAATCGAACTATAATCTTTCATTACTATTAGCCTCCATAAGAATATAATCTGTTTTTGTCAATTATTTCTATCTCAACATCTCGCACAGCGGAAGCAATTCCTCCAGTCTCGCCACAATGCGCTTCTGTTCGGCAAGCGGCGGCAGGGGAATTAGGTATTGTCTCAAAAATTTCAATGAAACAAATGATTGCACGCCTCCACTAGCCTTCTTTTTCATGGAACTTTGTTCAAATTGAAGAAACAACAATAAATAATTCATATCAAATAAATCATGGTCAATGTTTTTAAATAGAGCCATATTCTTAATACAAAATTCTCTGTCTTTTTTTACTAAAACGGGGTTGCCAATAGTCCCAATCATTGCAAAAAGAATATCCCCGTCATCGACAGATGATCTCAAATTAATTAATTCAGCATCTTCATATGAGATTAGTTTTGTTGTATCAAAGTCAATGGTTCCATTTACAAGATTTTTACTGGTTACAAGTGGAACGCCATCTAAAACATATTTTGGTGTATCATGTGTGCCATCTCTTACATCAATTACATCCGAAATTCTCACCCACTTCCAGCTATCCGGAATATCAAACGGCAGCTCGTCCTCTGTGATCTCCGGCAAGGGCTTTTCCTTCTTGATTTTTCCAGCCTTGATAAGTGCCTGTTTTTCTGCCTGAATCTGTCGGAATAAATCTTCGCCTGTGCCTTCTTCGGGGCGCTGGGGAACGAGCCTGCCCTGAATGGCAAGGTTCAACACAGATTTCTGCATATCGACGGGGAATCGGCTGTTGAGAACTTCCAACCGCTGCCACGCCTGTTCATAGCGGTCAACCAACGGCAGAAGCTCTTCGATTTTTGCGACAATGCGCTTCTGTTCGGCAAGCGGCGGCAGGGGAAAAAACGCATTGATTATCTTTTCCTTTGATATATTAGGCTGAGCACCGCCCTCACCCAATTTAATAAATGATCTTCTCATTCCCATAAGATAAAAAAACAAATACAGATTAAATATTCCACAAAAAGGAATACAGGCACAACAAGCTTGATTTGTTGTCAATGGAATTTGTGCGATTCCCAGTTTTCCAATTGTAGCTCCATACATAGCCATAAGAACAGAACCAGCAGGATTTAGACGTACTGAAGTTTTTTCTAAAGCTAATTCCGTTATAAACTCCGAAACTTCACTAATATATCCGTCATTTAAATCGCCTGTTTTTAGCCACGGAATATTCCCATCATAGTATTCTGAATTTGAACGCTGAGGGGTAGCACCAGCACTCCATGAACCAATATTTCCAATCCTCACCCACTTCCAGCTATCGGGAATATCAAACGGGATTTCGTCCTCTGTAATCTCCGGCAGGGGCTTTTCTTTTTTGATTTTGCCGGATTGGATGAGGGATTGCTTTTCCGACTGAATCTGTCGATAGAGTTCTTCGGCTGTGCCTTCTTCGGGGCGCTGGGGAACGAGTCTGCCCTGAATGGCTAACTGCAAAATACTGCTTCTGAGTTCCTGCGGCGTCATTGGGAAACACCTCCGAGTTTAGCGGTGATTTCCTCCAGCACGCGGTCGATCTCCGCGTTCAGACTGGCGCGTTCCTCCTGATACCTCTGAATCAGATCCATCGGGTCGAGTATTTCTTCTTCCTCATGCGGGAATCCGCACTGGTCGAGATTGTAACCGCATTCCTCTGTCAATTGCTGAACCGTGTATTTCTTCGCCTTGCTGAAACCGTCCACCGTCAGTTCCCGACGGTCATTCCACCACTCTCTGACAGGGTCGAAATGCTCCGGCTTCATCGGCTTGGTCTTGGAAAAATGCTTGTAACCCTCCGGCATATCCAGCCGATAGAACCACGTTTCCTCCGTCGGCTTGCCCGCGCTGAAAAACAAAATATTCGTCGTAATGCTCGTATAAGGCGCAAAGACACTCCCCGGCAGCCGGATAACGGTGTGCAGGTTGAATTCCTTGAGCAGCTTCTTCTTGATAGCGATTTTGGCGTTGTCCGTGCCGAAAAGAAATCCGTCCGGCAGAATCACCGCCGCCCGTCCGGTCTTTTTCAGACGGTACATGATGACCGACATGAACAGATCCGCTGTCTCCGAACTGGCAAGGTCTGACGGAAAATGGCTCTTCACGTCCGTCTTTTCGCTGCCGCCGTAGGGAGGATTCATCAGAATCACGTCGAATTTGTCCTTCTCAGTGTAGTCCAGCACATCTTTCATCAGGGAATTGTCGTGATAAATCTGCGGCACGTCCATGTCATGCAGCAGCATATTCGTAATACACAGCATATAGGGGAATTGTTTCTTCTCTACGCCGTAGATGGAATGGTCATAGGCTTGTTTTGCTTCATTCGATTGCTTTGAATACGGCTCAAGCCTTTTCAGCCACGAGGTAATGAAGCCGCCTGTGCCGCAGGCAAAATCCGCCATACGTTCTCCGATCTTCGGCGCGATCATCTCCGCCATGAAATCCGTCACGGCGCGCGGCGTATAGAATTCGCCCGATGAACCCGCGCTTTGCAGCTCGCGCAAGATGGATTCGTAGATTTCTCCGAAGGCGTGAATCTCCTTCGTGTCCGACAAATCAAGCTCGCCAATGAGATTGACAACCTGACGGAGCAGCACACCGTCCTTCATATAGTTGTTCGCGTCCTCAAAGGTGGTTTTGACAATCGACTTCTTGACGGGCATATCCGGCGTGACAGTCAGATTTTTCAGCGTCGGAAAAAGCGTATTATTGACGAAATTCAGCAGCGTGTCGCCCGTCATGACTTTGCCGGATTTGTCATCTGCCGCCCAGCTGCGCCAGCGGCATTCTTCCGGAATGACGGAAATGTATGCATCATCGTCAAATTCCCATTCCTTTTCCTTTGCGTCATAGACCTTTAAGAACAGAATCCACACGATCTGTTCAATGCGCTGCGCGTCGCCGTTGATACCCGCGTCCTGACGCATGATGTCCCGGATTCGTTTTACAAATGTGGACAGATTGCCCATGCTGTTTAAACCACCTTATACAATTCTTCTTCCAGTTCCTTCACCGCTTGCAGATAGCCTTCCTTGCCGCCGAAATATCCGGCGATTTTCGCGGGCTTGCCGTATCTGGCAAACGGATCGAGTTTCAGCACGTCGGTTGTTTCGATCTCGCTGATACCCATATTCATGTATTTGTCGAGCAACGCCTCGATGACTTCACGCGCTACGCCGCTGTATTTGCTCAGAAAATCGCGCTTCTTGACATGGTTGGCGCGTTCCCTGCGCGTCAGGGGTTTCTGGTCATACGCCAAGTGACAGATGAAGTCAAAATCGTCCACTTCTTCCATGCCCTGTTCCCGTTTGAGCAATTCCAGATCAATGCCGCGTTCTCGTAATTGCGCCTGTATTTCTTCCTTCTTCCGCAGCGAATTCCAGTGGGATATAAAACTGTCGAGCGAGGCGTATTGCCCGATGATATTGGTCTTGGTGTAGTCCACGATACTCTCCTGCCGAAGCAGCTTGCCGTTGGAATCATAGACCGAAACGGATTTCCCGATGATCTCCACAGGACAGCCTTCCGCATCCACATAGTATTTCTGGCGCGGTTCGGGCGGAAATGCGGGGTCAATTGAAATGGGGTCAACCGGCGGGTCGTCGTCCTTTTTCGGCGGACGGTCGGGATCGTAATCCTCGTCCTGCTGGATAGGTCCGTCCCAATCGGGATCGGCAAAGAGCCGCGTGACGTTGCGGAAATCCATGACGGTGAAGGACAATTTGCCTTCCGCCTCTCGGATACGGGTACCGCGTCCGATGGTCTGTTTGAATTCCGTCATAGAGCCGATCATTTTATCGAGGACAATGAGCTTGACCATCTTGCTGTCCGTTCCGGTGGAAAGCAGCTTGGAAGTCGTGGCAATGACGGGATAGTCGGACGAAACCGAGATAAAATAGTCCAGCTTGCTCTTGCCGTAAGCGTCGCTCCCTGTGATACGCACCACATAATCGGGATTTTCCTGCACCATGTCCTGATTCTGATTGACAAGGGCAATTCTCATGCGCTCGGCGTGTTCCTCGGTGGTGCAGAATACGATGGTCTTCTGCATACGTCCGGTGCTTTTGAGGTATTTGGTGATCTCCGCGGCGACCTCGTCCGTGCGATCCTGTAGGAAAAGAGTGTAATCAAAATCGCTGTTGGTGTAAATGCGGTCTTCAATTTCCTTCCCATAAATATCGCGCTGACCCTTGCAAGGCCGCCAGCCTTCCCCGATATTTGTGCGGATATTGATGACCTTGTAGGGCGCGAGAAATCCGTCCTCGATTCCTTCGCAAAGGGAATAGGTGTAAACCGGTTCACCGAAGTAGTCGATATTGGACACATACTTTGTTTCTTTTGGCGTAGCGGTCATGCCGATCTGCGTCGCGGAGGAGAAATAATCCAGAATTTTACGCCAACTGCTGTCCTTCTTGGCAGAACCCCGATGACACTCATCTACGATAATCAAATCGAAGAACTCCGGCTGGAAGAGCTTGGAGAGCTTGCTGACAGCTTCGTCGTCTTCCACATCGTCCTCACGGTCGGCAAGCTGCTGATAGAGCGAAAAATACACTTCATAGGATGTGACCGTCGTCGGGTCGTCCTTCGCAAAATTCACTTTATGAATGGTCTTGGCAAGCGGCGCAAAGTCCTGAGCGATAGATTGATCCACAAGGTTGTTCCGGTCGGCAAGATAGAGAATCTTGCGCTTCATGCCGCTTTTGATGAGACGATAGACAATCTGGAAGGCGGTATAGGTCTTGCCGGTACCGGTCGCCATGACGAGCAGCAGACGTTCCTGTCCCCTCGCAATCGCGTCCAGTGTACGGTTGACGGCGTTGCGCTGGTAATAGCGCGGAGGATAGGTATTCTGACTGGAATAATAGGGCTGCCGCCTGATTTTCAATTCGCTCTCGCTTAATCCCTGCCCCTTGTTCGCGCCGGCTTTGTACCGGGAAATCAATTCATCGGGCGAGGGAAAATCATCCAGCGCGATCTCACGTTCCGCGCCGGTGAGAAAATCATGCTCGTAAAAAGCGTCGCCGTTGGAACTGTAAGCAAACGGAATATCCATCATCTGCGCATAGGTCATGGCTTGCTGCAAACCGTAGGATAC
>CAMJHU010000184.1 GCA_946405565.1 uncultured Clostridia bacterium | reverse complement strand
ATTATGAAGATTACACAGTGGGGGAAATTGCCGCCATGCTCGACTTGAAGGAAACCACCGTGCAGACACAGCTGATGAGAGCGAGAAAGCAGCTGAAAACATTACTTTCGGAGGCGGATTATGAATTTTAAAGAAGAATACCGGTCAACCTTTTCGCAGATTCATGCTTCCGAGGCATTGCGGCAGAAAATGATGGAGGCAACGGAAATGGAAGGTAAAACAATGAGTTTGACCAAGCGCAAGAAGATTATCATCTCAATTCTTATAGCGGCGGCTTTGGTGGTCGGTTCCGCAATAGCGGTCAGCGCGGGCGCACTGAATCAGGCTGTTGAACATATCAAGCTGTTTATCAACGGCGAGGAAGTCAGTGCGAGCGATTATCTGAGCGAAAACGGGATTGAGTTGATCGTTGAAAAAGCCGATGAGGAAGCCTGTCAGTTCGAACTGCGGGGACTTCCTGAAGATCTGGAGGGAGTTGAAATCGAGATACAGGAAGATGATGAACAAAGTATTTCGGTGGCGATTACAGAAGGGGACGATGAAAAAATAGGATGACGAGTCGTATTTTGGCACAGAAACTGTAGTTCCATTCCTGTCAAGACAGTCAGGAAGGTTGTCTGCAAGAAGGCGCGGTGTTTTCAAACAAGCTGTTTGAAAACACCGCGCTGATTTTTATGAATTGCTTGGCTGTTCCGTCAGCGCCGACATGTCGGGCGGCAGCGGCATCCGGAATACCATTGCTTCGCCTGTGATGGGGTGATGGAAATCCAATTGTCCGCAGTGAAGCGCCTGACGCTGTATCAGATCCCACGAGCCGCCGTACATATCGTCGCCTGCCAAGGGCATTCCCAGCGAGGTGAAATGCACGCGTATCTGATGGGTGCGCCCGGTTTCAAGATGAATTTCCAGCAGCGTCAGGTCATAGACGGTTCCGTTAGGAGCCATGCGGGAGATATTCCGGAGTGCCGTCCAGTGGGTAACGGCACGCACGCCGCCTTCCCCGACTTCCCGCTGGATGCCGTGTCCCTCCATCAGGCGGATGGGCGCGTCAACGGTGCCGCTGCCGTGAAGGGTTCCCTGACAGACGGCATAATACACCTTGTCGGTGTGTCCGTGCAGGAGCGAAGCGGCGTGGCTGTTTTTGGCGGTCAGCACCAGCCCGCTGGTGTCGCGATCAAGACGGTTGATGACGCGGAAAGCGGTATTCGGCTCGCCGCCCGCGATCAGGTGGGCGGAGAAGGCGTTGGCGAGGGTGTCGGTCACATGGTCGCGGGCGGGGTGAACCGGCATATGAGGCGGCTTGTTAAGTACCGCGATATGCGCGTCCTCATAGACAATTTGAATGGGCAGGGCATTGGGAACCGTGGGATTGAGGTCGTCGGGGAGATGCAGCACGACCACATCGCCGCCGGACAGCGGGTCAATGGTACGGATATGCTGTCCGTTTGCCGTAATGCCGAGCGGCACGCGTTTGAGGGATTTGATCAGGCGGTAGGACACGCCGCATTGACCGCGCAGGAAATGATAAACCGAAATGCCGTCCTTCTCCGGCGGCACCGTAAAGGTGAGATCGGGCATGATGCGCGCTTCCTTTCCACGATTTTTTCTCGAAGTATTGCGTTTTCCGATGAAATAGTGTATCATAGTCTGATAGGAATTACAATGGTTTTCTGATGATTCACGGGGAATTATATGGAAGGAGAAGATTATTTTGAAATTTCAAAGGGTGGATCCGTCCGCCAAGCGCAAATGGCGGCTTTCACGGATTCTGGCGCTGATATTCGGCGTGGTGCCGTCGGCGGGGCTGATTCTGCTGATTACATCCGCCGTGGCGCGGGAGGCATGGCGTCCCGCCGAAACGGTGGGGATTGTGCTGGCGGTGCTGCTGCTTATGGCGCAGCTGCTGCAAATTATTCTGTATCCGGTCATCGAATATGCCCAGTGGGAATATCTGATAGCGCCCGACCGCATCGAAATCAAGAGGGGGATTTTTTACCGCACGCATACCATTATTCCCATCTCACGTTTACAGCACGTTGCCGTGACGCAGAGTGTGCTGCAAAAACCGTTCGGACTTGCCAACGTGCAGCTTCACACGGCGGGGGACGTCATGGAGATTCAGGAAGTGAGCATGGAGATGGCGGAAAAAATCTGCGCCTATCTGCAAAAGCGCATTCACTACAAGTCGGGATACAGTGACGCGCCGGGTCAGGCGCGCCGGGTTCGCACGGAGGGCTGACGATGGACAGAACAGTACGTTGTCATTATGCCTATCTCTTTGAACTGTTTTTCCGCAAAGGCGCGGTGATTGCCGCGATGGCGTTGACCGCCTGTCTGAGCATTGCGGGACAGATGGCGGACGATGAATCGGCGCGGCAGGGAATGGACGGTCTGCCGTGGGGAAAAATCGTGCTGCTGTCGCTGGGAGCGCTGCTGGTATTTGCCGGAATCGTGCTGCTGTACTGTGTGTTTCAATGGCGGCACACCTGCCTGAAACTGCGGGAGGACGCGCTGGATTATGAGACCGGCTGGTTTTTCAGGAAGCGCGTGTCAGTCCCCTTCAACAATGTCAACACGGTTGCTTTAGAGCGGAATGTCTTTGAAAAGCTGACTGGCACCTGCCGGTTGAAGATCGATACGAAAGGCTATCTGCCCCTGCGGGGAGAAAAGCAGCCGGACATAGAGCCGGTGTTTGAACTGACGCAGGCTTATCGCCTCCGGCGGTATATTCTCAGCCGGAGCGGACTGTATGAACGTACCGGAGCCGACCGTGACGGCGCCGCGATTGTCGAGCCGAAATGGACGGTGCGCATGAGAGCGGGGGACTTTTTCCTCTACGGACTGACTTCATCCGGTATATGGAAGCTCATATGGCTGTTGATTTTGGGAGGTTGTGTCGCGGCGGAAACGTCGGCGGTGCTGACCGGAAAAGCCGTCCACGCCGCGCTGCCTCTCCTGCGGAACTGTCTGCAAACGGCGGAGCAGTGGGGTGTGGGAAAAACACTGCCGGTGATGGCGGGGATATATCTGGCGTTGTCGCTCGCGTCGGATATCGTGACGGCACTGTGGGCATGGGTAAAACTGTTTGATTTCCGCGCGGTGCGTCAGGGCGGAACGGTTCTGGTGCGCTGCGGATTGTTTACGGAGAAGCAGTATACCTTGCAGGTGCGCCGGATTCATGCGATTGTGGTGAGACAGACCCTGCTGGGGCAGCTTACGGGAAACTGCTCCGTTGAGGCGGTGTGCGGGGGATTCGGCAATGATAAGGCAGAAACCGCGCCGCTGTTTCCGCTCATTCCCTGCAAGGAGCTGAACCGTTATCTCGACAGGCTGCTGCCGGAATACAAAGCCGAAACGCGGGAGCATTCCCGCAGTTTTGCCGGACTGCTGTTTCATGCGGGGCTGCCGACGGTTATTGGTGGAGCGGTGTGCTTTGCGGTGATGCGCCTGGCGGCATATCAGACCCAATGGCTGCTGCTTCCCCGTCTGTGCGGCGGAATGGTGGTAGCGGGGATATGTCTGAACGGCGTGCTGGCGTTTCTTTATACCGCGCTGGACTGGAACCCCCGTATCGTGAGTGTGCAGCGCGGCGGATTCCGCCGGACGCTGTACCGTATCCGCACCGACGCGGTGCAGGAGGTACGGTTCCGGATCGACCCATTCCGGGCAGTATGCGGACTGGGGACCTATTATGTGCATTTTCACGGACCCAACGATTGCAATCTGTCGGTCGGCAGTCATCTTCCGGAGGATTTTTTTGAGTCACTGGCGGATACGGTGGAAAAATGATTTAAAAAATAATAAAAAGCGTCGTCTCTTGCATAAAAGACGGCGCTTTTTTCGGTGGGATTGAGATTGTTATAAAATGCGGTCATCGGAAATCGTCGGGAGAGAGGTGACAGACCTTGTCGTACTGGGTATCGAGCGAAACGTCTACCGAGAAATCCGAGATATGATAGACGCAGGACCATTCTGTCCAGCCGACGCTCGCCGCTTCGAGATGGCTCATGGCGTCCTCCTGCGTGTTGACCGGCTGGTCGGTCAGGCGCTGGGTGATGGTGTCAAAGCGTTTGCACTGACCCTTGTATTCCGGCACCTGCGACATCCAGAAATTGGTGCATACCGGCGATTCGATCACGTGCATTTCAAAGCCGCGCGACGTTTCGCCTAATACGTTGTTCATTGCCCATTCGACCACGACGGCGTTGCCCTGCGCGTCCGAGATGAAAAGGTGCTGGGCGTATTGGGAGATGGAATAGAAGTCATATTGACGCAGCAGTGCCACGGCTTCATCGACCGTGGCGGCGCGGTCGAGCAGCAGACGGATGGCGAGCATCGTGGGCAGCTTGGGCTTGCCGGTATTCTGTCGGATTTTGACAGGCGTGAGGTCAAGGGCGGATACCGTCAGCCCTTTTTCGTTCATACCGTCGGCGCACATATAAGGCGCCGCCAGCGTCGCCAGCTTGTCAACCGTGTCGGCTTTTTCAATGCCTTGGGAAAAATCGATGTTCAGCGCGGCGAGCGGCGCCATGGCGATGGAAGCGTAGCCGTCACGCGGAGTGGTATAGACCGCGAGCAGATCGGTTTCGGAATAGTCAAAGTTGCGCCCCGTCAGATATCCGCCGTCCGCGTTCTGCGTCAGAAAGGCACTGCACGCGATATAATCCTGATTGCCCTCGATGGGATAGCCGAAGAAGAAGTTTTTGGAGATAAAATCGAGAAATTCCTGTTCGGTCGAGATGTTGGCGGACAGGGCTTTGTCGAGGTGGTAGTCCTGCCGGTAGTGGATGCGGTACAGATCGGTGTCCACTTCCTTTAGCGTGCCGATAGTGATCAGGGGACCGTAGAGCAGTACCGCGGCGGTGATGGCAATGGCGAGCAGGACAACGCCGAGTGTGCCGAGGATGATTTTGAGCAGCTTTCTTTTTGGTTTGGATGGTTTGTTGCTGACGGGTGGAATGGTTTCAGGTGTGGTGATGGGTTCGAGGTTGGGTTCCATGTGGGGTGCCTCCTTGAAGGATTATTTTTATGCTGGAATCGTTTTTGGTTCCGGGCTGGCTGATTTTGGTGGGTTTGTTTTCTGGATTTGCCTTTCCCGGTTGGTTGTCCGGGCTGGTTTCGCCCGGCAGCACGTTGTGCTGCCTCGTGGGACGCTGTCCCACTCCCTGCCGGTGGCGC
>CAMJHU010000183.1 GCA_946405565.1 uncultured Clostridia bacterium | reverse complement strand
GCTGGAAAACACCGGATTACTTGCCGGGCTTTTGCATGACTGTGGAAAATTCTCTAAAGACTTTGCCGCTTACATCCGTTTGTCAGCATCAGGACAAAAAACGGCGAAAAGTGTGATTCATTCCTTTGCGGGAGTCCATTACATTCTATCGCGTTTTCATACAGATGTCGCCTCAGATGCAGAAATGATTATCCGAAACATGGCTGCGGAAATCATTGCATTCGCTATCGGCAGCCATCACGGACTCTTCGACGCCTTGTCGCAAGAAGGAGAAAACGGGTTTGTGCATAGACTGCATAAACAGACGCAATATGACAAAACTGCTGCCGACAACTTCTTGTCCGAATGTTTACCTGAGAGCGAAGTGGATAGACTGTTTGCTTTGGCGTGCGGAGAAATAAAAGGCACTGTCGAAAAAATGAAATCCATCACCAATTCAAAGAAGCCGGATGAATTCTTCTTTTATCTTGGAATGCTGGCAAGGTTGGTGACCTCTGCTGTTATCGAGGGAGACCGGCGCGACACCGCTGAATTTGCCGCAAATCATGTTTCATCCGCAGAAATGGGAATACAGAATTGGGATAGCATGTCGCTCTCGCTCATGCAAAAGCTCGGTTCGTTTGATAACGACAGCGACATACAGCGCACGCGCAGGAGGATTTCCGATCTTTGCTCTGCGTTTGCTGCTCAAAAAAACGGTATCTACAGACTTAACGTGCCTACCGGAGCGGGAAAGACCCTTTCCGCCTTGAGATACGCGGTGGAACATTGCAGAATACACGGCAAATCCAGAATCATCTATGTTTCCCCGCTGATTTCCATAACCGAACAGAACGCGCAGGTAATAAGGGAAGGAATAGGAGAAGAATATGTTCTCGAACATCATTCCAATATTATGATTGACGATGACAGTATAACAGATCAGAACCGTGAGGAGAATATCGCTAGGAGAAGCCTTGAGGAATCGTGGGACAGTCCGGTTATTGTGACAACGCTCGTTCAGCTGCTGAATACGCTTTTCAGCGGCAGGACAAGCTGTATCAGGCGTATGAACAAGCTGTCAGACAGCGTTCTCATTCTTGACGAGGTTCAGACAGTGCCGGGGAGAATGCTGAGCCTGTTTGATCTGGCAATGAACTTTTTGTCGGCAGTTTGTGGGGCTTCTGTTATTCTGTGCTCAGCGACGCAGCCCTGTTTGGAAGAAGTGGAGCACCGTATCATTCTGTCAGACAAAAAAATCATCAGAGAAGAAGAGGAACACAGGATACGAAAGGTGTTCAGACGCACCCACATCATTGACGCCGGTTCCATGCCGTTCTGTGAGATTCCGGCGTTTGTCGGAAACATCGCGGATCAATACCGGTCACTGCTTGTCATCTGCAACAAGCGTGCCGAGGCTTCCGATTTGTGGCACACGCTGAATGATAGAGGATATCGATGCTTTCTGCTGACTTCCTCTATGTGCGTGGCACACCGTCGCATGACGCTGGAAATGATATGCAAAAGCATTGTAAATCACGAAAAGGTTATTTGTATTTCCACTCAGGTTATCGAAGCCGGCGTAGACATTTCGTTTGAAGCGGTTATCCGTCTTACGGCAGGACTTGACAATATCATTCAGGCGGCAGGTCGCTGTAATCGCAATGGAGAATACGGAAATCATTCGCCGGTATATGTGATCAATTGCAGCGATGAGTCGCTCACCAATCTTCCGGAAATCAACAGAGCCAAGGCCGCATTCCTTGATCTGATAACAGAATATCGCAAAAAACCGGAATCTTTTGACTGCGATCTTTCTTCAGATAAGGCGGTGGCGTATTATTACCGTTCGCTTTATCAAAAGAATCAGGAACGCTTTGCAATGGATTATCCTGTCAAAGGGCATCCGACGCTTTACTCCCTGCTGTCGGACAATCCGTATGCCGTCCATTCGGACGGTAACTATTTTCTCAGACAGGCATTCAAAACAGCGGGAAGTTTGTTTCATGCGCTTGATAGCCAGACATCTTCCGTACTGGTGCCTTTCGGTGACGGTAAAGACATGATAGCCAGGCTTAGTACGGACGAATGTCTTCACGACCTGAAGAAAGCGAAAAAACTGCTGCGCAGAGCGAACGCATTTACCGTGTCACTCTACGATCATGAACTGAAACAGCTCAGCGAAGAGGGCGCACTTGCATCTGTTTGCGGAGGAATGGCAATGGCGGTTCTACCGGATTTTTATGACAGTGACACAGGCGTTATCACAAAGAAAAAGGAGGAATACAATTGCAGCATCCTAATATTGTAGAATTTCAGGTAAGCGGTGACTACGCGCTCTTTTCCGACCCTATCATGCGCGTCGGAGGGGAAAAATGTACCTATCAGGTGCCGACCTACGAGGCACTCAAGGGAATCCTCTCATCGGTATACTGGAAACCGACACTGATCTGGTACATAGACCGCGTGAGGGTCATCAACCGCATCCGCACAGAGGTCAAGGGCATTCGCCCGGTCAAGTACCAGCACGGTCCGAATGAGTCCGGTAATGATTTATCCTATTACACCTATTTAAAAGACTGCGTGTATCAGGTGAGGGCGCACTTCGAGTGGAACATGAACCGTCCGGAGCTGGCGGGTGACCGCAACGAAAATAAGCATCATGAAATTGCCAAGAGAATGATCCGCAAGGGCGGCAGACGCGACGTTTTTCTGGGAACACGGGAATGTCAGGGGTACGTTGAACCGTGCGTTTACGGCGAAGGAAACGGCTGGTACGATGATCTTGAAATGCTGACCTTCGGGTTGATGTTTCACGGCATGACCTACGCCGATGAAGCCTATTCGGATGAAACCCGCGACGCCATGACCGCGCGATTCTGGTATCCTCGCATGATCAATGGAGAGATTATTTTCCCCCGTCCTGAGCAGTGTACTGTCACCAAGAAAATACATGAAATGCGGGTAAAGCCGTTCGGATACGATCTTGACAATTTCACCGGACTGACGGAATTTGAGGAGGCGAAGTTGTAATGGGGCTGCTGCAGAAAGCCATCGAGACCTACGACGCCATGAGCTGTCTGGCGGGCGTCAGCACTGCCGGGGAGGAACCGCTTGCTCCGATAGGGCATATCGTCACTAAGCCGGATATTGAAATCACCATCGACGCCGAAGGTAATTTCCTTCAGGCAAGAGCTGTCGGAAAGGAAGAGCCGAAGATTATCATTCCTGTGACGGAGGATTCGGCAGGCAGGACGTCCGCAGCAAAAGCGCACGCCCTTTGCGACAGCATTGCCTATATTTCCGGACTGTATCCGGATAAAACTGCATTATATACGACAGGTCTGAAGGAGTGGGCGGATTCCGACTATTCTTCTCCGAAAGTGATAGCGATTTTGCGTTATGTGAACGCGGGCACACTGCTGCGGAACCTTGACGACGCGCAACTGCTGAAAAGGGATAAGGACGGAAACATTCAGAACGAAAAGGCTTTGATTTGCTGGATTGTCAACGGTCTGGGCGAAGAAAGCGGACCTGTTTGGAATGACAAAAAGGTTCTGAAAGGATTTGAGGATTTTTATCTTGCAAAGAAATCTTCCGAATCAGCGGAGCTTTGTATGCTCAGCGGGAAAATGCTGTGTCCTGCGGTTCAACATATCAAAGGCGTTATTTCTCTCAACGGTAACGCCAAGATTATTTCTGCCAATGACAATGCCAATTTTACATACAGGGGCAGATTTGAAAAGCCGGAACAGGCAGTTTCAATAGGGTATATCAGTTCTCAGAAGGCTCATAACGCGTTGAAATGGCTGGCGGCAAACGAAGGAACGAGAATCGTGTACGGAGGCAGGACGTTTATCTGCTGGAATCCACAGGGCAATCAACCGCCTATGCCGTCGCTTTCGTTACTCGGTTTTTCAGACCAACCTGCCGCGGATATGACGAAATACAAAGAACTGTTGCGGAAAAAACTGCTGGGTTATACCGTCAATCTTCCCGACAATGCCGATGTAGTCATTGCCGCGTTTGACGCGGCGACTACCGGAAGATTAGCGGTGGCGTATTACAATGAGCTGCAATATTCCGATTTTTTGGAGCGGCTTGTCTATTGGGACGAAACCTGCTGTTTTTTGAACGGAGGTTACGGCATACAGGCTCCCACTCTGTTGGATATTGTGCGGTTTGCCTTCGGAACGCAGAGAGGACAGGATGACAAAGCGAAAATGGAGATTGACGATAAAATACTGTCCCAGCATATGCAGCGACTTATTTCATGCAGAGTGGATCAGGCAGTTTTCCCGCTGGACATCATGCGGGCCTTAGTGATAAAGGCGGAGAATTTACAGATATACAATCCCATTAACCGCGGCAGATTGCTTTTTACCGTCTGTTCGGTTATCAGAAAATATAAAATTGACACATTGAAGGAGGAATGTCAGGTGGCTCTTGAACCTGAAAAGAAAGACAGAAGCTATCAGTACGGCAGACTTCTGGCGGTGCTGGAACGCGCGGAACGTTCGACTTATGAGGATAATGACGGCAAACGCGAAACCAATGCTATCCGTATGCAGCAGGTGTTTGTCCGTCGTCCGGCGTATGCTTCCAAAATCATCATCGAGCAGTTGAAAACAGCGTATTATCCAAAGCTTTCAGCCGGTTCCCGTGTGTTCTATGACCGACTGATCGGACAGATTTTAGAGGAAATTTCCGAATGCGGAGAACAGGATTTCAATAAGCCTTTGGGAGAGAACTATCTTTTGGGCTATTATCTTCAGAAAAACAGCTTTTACAAAAAGAACAGCAGCGAAACATCGACAGTAAACAATACGGAGGATGAAAACAATGAGTAAGCTTCAGAACAAAATCGACTTTGTGGTGTATGTATCTGTTACCAATGCCAATTCCAACGGCGATCCGCTCAACGGCAACCGTCCCAGAACCGATTACAATGGGTTCGGAGAGATATCCGACGTCTGTATCAAGAGAAAAATCAGAAACCGTATGCAGGATATGGGATACAGGATTTTCGTCCAGTCGGATGACCGCTGCGACGACGGAGCAAATTGCTTAAAAGACAGAGCAAAAGAGCTCTCCGGCGAGAAGGACGAAAGGAAATTTATGGAAACGGCCTGCGCCAAGTGGCTGGATGTAAGAACTTTCGGACAAGTGTTTGCTTTCAACGGATTCAAATGCGCCTCTGTAGGAGTCAGAGGACC
>CAMJHU010000182.1 GCA_946405565.1 uncultured Clostridia bacterium | reverse complement strand
CACGGCAGGTCAGACGGTCACGGTCACAGACGCCTCCGGCAATACCGTCTATACAAACGGCGAGGGATTCGTCGTACGCTATATGTCGGACGAGGATTTCGCCGTCCGGCCGACCGGACACAGATACGAGGGCGGCGTTTGCACGAACTGCGGAAAGAGCGCAAGAGTATACACTCTTGTCACCTCTGACGATATGATCGTACCGAGCGCGAAGTACCGCTATATAATTGTAAACGAGCAGGGCGGCGTGCTCGGCGCCGATATGACGGCGATCTACGACAACGAGGCGATCGCGACCGTGGGGCTTCGCCGCGAGGGCGATAAATATTATATCGACAACTCCGCAGATCCGGCGGGGAAGACCGCGCTCGAATTCTGCCTCGGCGCGTTCGTTCCCGATTTTCCCGACATGGCGCTGCCGGAGGACAAAACTCCCCTTTACACTCTTGTCTCTGAGGTCGGCTACGGAGTCCTCGCTCTGGGCGAGTTCGGGATATTCTATCTGCCCGCGAACGGCGGCAGCTTCAAATACCCCGTTTCCGTAACGGCGGAAGGCGTTGCGGGCTGGAACTACGGCTCGTGGGAAAGACCTCTCTGCTACGACGGGAGCGCGCAGTACGGCTTCGTACTCGGAGACGAGGCGAACGTGCGCGTTTACAGAGGCGAATTTGAAGAAGACCCCCGCCCCGCGGGAGAAGGAGAGCTTTCCGTCGTGATCGAAGGCGGAAACGGCGCTTTTGTATACAGAAATGAAAAATTCGACGTCGCGGCGGACTACGAGGACGTGATAGAAGTCACGGCTTACGAGGTCCCCGGCAGGACGTTCAAATACTGGAAGACCTCGGGCGGCGACGTCATCCCCGACGAGCGCTTCCGAATGACGGTCAGGAGCGACGTGATCATATATCCCGTCTTCGACGATCTTGCCGTCTTCGGCGAATGGGAGCTGTTCGAGGCGTCCGGCGACTGCACCGTGCCGGATATCTATAAGAGAACGAACGGCTACGGAGACACGGAATTCAAGGAGATCTTCGTAAACGGCGGCCAGCACAGCTTCACAAGATTCGTTCCGTACGACAACGAATACCACAGAGCCGTCTGCGGCGTCTGCGGAAACCACACACACACCGGAACATACGGAAGAGACCGAACAGACAAACCATCCGGAGGACAAACCGGCAGCGGTCAGCAAGCCTCCTGTGGCTGAAATCAAAAACGCGCTCGGCATGGCGCCGCCGCGTGTGCGGGACAAGGTTCGCTATCCCTTTGATGAGTGTATGCGCTTTGTCGCGCAGGACGAGCAGCTTCGGAATATGCTTCTCGCGGTGGAAAATGTGATGGGCAAGCAGATCACCCATACGGAAGCCTCCTGTTTTGTGACGCTGGTCAAATGGTACGGGCTGCCCTGTACGATTATCCCCATGCTGATTCAATACTGCAAGTCGATCGGGAAGACCAGTCTGGCGTATATGGAATCAACCGGCGTCGGCTGGGCGCAGGAGGAAATCGACACCTTTGAGAAGGCGGAGCGCAAGATTACTGCCCAGATGGCACGCCGCAAGGCGTGGAACACCGTGCGATCCGCGCTGGAAATCCCCGAACGCAAGCCCACGGAATCCGAAATTACCCACTGTGACCGCTGGATCAATGAGTGGCATCTCGATGTGGAGCTCATCCGCCATGCCTATGACAAGTGTGTCAATAAAAACGGCAAGCCGAGCTTTGCCTACATCAACGGCATTCTCAAGCGCTATTATGAGAAAGGTGTGACCACCGCTCCCGACGCGCTGCGGCTCGACGAGATGGAGCGTGCCGCTATGGCGGCGCGCCGCGCGTCGCGGGAAGCGGCTGTCACAACCGCTTCGCCCGGCACCGAAGGCGGTCAGAAGGGCGGGCGTTACGGCGAGACCTATGCCACATCGGACATTGAAGCCATTCTCGATGCGGAGTGGGCTTCGGTCAGCGGACTGGCGGGTGAGAATACCGACGACGATTACAGCGATTGAATGATTCCGACGGCGCACATAGCGCCATAAAGAAACAGGGAGGCAATCCATATGCCCTATTCACGCGAAGTTTACGAAACCGCCCGCACCCGTCTGGAAGCGCTGCGGCAGCTTGCCCTGCGCGAGAGTGAGGAACGCAAGCGGAGCTTTGAAGCGGTCAATCCCGAATATGCCGAGCTGGAACAGGGCATTGCCCAGACTGCCATCTCACTCACGCGGGTCATGCTCAGCGGGCAGAAGGATATCACCGATTCCGTGGCGGCGATTCGCGACAACAATCTCGCGATGCAGCGGCGGCAGGCGGAAATACTCAGGGAAAACGGCTGTGCGCCGGATTATCTGGAGCCGCGCTTCCACTGTCCCAAATGCTGCGACACCGGCTTTGTGGACGGCAAGACCTGCGAGTGCTTTAAGAATCTGCTGCAACGGGCGGCTTATGAGGAGCTCAACCGCTCCACGCCGCTGGAGCTGTGTTCCTTCCGCAGCTTTTCGATGGACTATTATCCCGATCGCGCCGAAAGCTCGTCACTCTCTCCGCGTCAGATCATGGAGCGGGTCAAGAAGACCTGTTGGGACTATGCCAATGGCTTTACGACCCAGTCGCCCAATCTGCTCTTTCAGGGCGGTGTGGGACTGGGCAAGACCCATCTGTCGCTAGCCATTGCGGGCAAGGTCATCAGCAAGGGCTACGGCGTGGTGTACGGTTCCGCGCCCAACTTCTTCAACGCGATTGAATCGGAGCATTTCGGACGGGGAGAGGACAAGCAATACACCCTTGGGCTGCTCAAATCCTGCGACCTGCTGATACTCGATGACCTCGGCACCGAGTTTGTCACCCAATTCACCACGGCAGCGCTCTATGATATTCTCAACACCCGCATTCTTCGCCGCCGTCCTACGATTATCAGCACCAACTTCCACATCGACGGGCTGAAACAGAAATATGACGACCGTATTACATCGCGGCTGTCGGGGAACTATCTGCGGGTGCAGTTCGTGGGCAGTGACGTGAGAATTACATTGAAGGTCAAAAAGAGCGGCAAAAGCACCAACTAAATCTTTAGAAATCAAGAAAAAAGGAAAGAACACCGCCGAAACGGGTTCTTTCCTTTTTTGATGCGCATTCCGCGCCCGGGTCGGTTGACCCGTACCCCCGGCAATCAGGCAGCGCGGAACGTTCCGTTTTATTCTCCCTTGTCAGCGGAAAGGGAAGGGGACGGATGCTTGTCCTCGTTGATGCGATAGCAGAGGGTCATGAGACTGTCGTTGAGATGGACGTTTTCCACAATGACATCGGGATAGCGGGTGGCGAAATCGTAGTGGCTGAAATTCCAGAAGTAGCGGATACCACCCTTGTAGAGTACGTCAGCCATCTGCGCAGCGCTTTCGCGGGGGAGGCAGAGAAAGACGGTTTCCACATCGGAATCGCGGCAGAAGTCCTCCAGCGTCGCCACATCCCGCACGACCAATCCTCCTACCTCCGTACCCACCACGTCGGGGTCTATGTCAAAGAGTGCGACGAGTGAAAAGCCGAGGGATGGGAGCGACATATGGTTGATCACAGCGCGTCCGAGGTTGCCGATACCGATGAGCATGGCGGGGTGACATTCCTGCAAGCCGAGAATCTTGCCGATGACGTCGTACAGAAAATCGACGTCGTAGCCGTAGCCCTGCTGACCAAAGCCGCCGAAGCAGTTGAAGTCCTGCCGGATCTGCGAAGCGGAGGAACCCATCCGCTCCGCCAGATCACGGGAGGAAATGCGGGTCACGCCGCTGTTTTTGAGTTCCTGTAAGAACCGGTAATAGCGTGGCAGACGGCGGATGACCGACATGGAAATATAGTCTTTTTTATAAACACAGTCTCTCACTTATTTCACGCTTTCTCTGGTGTAATCCAGCAGCCCGCCCGCGAGGAGAATATCACGCTGCCGGGCGGAGATGTGGCATTCCACGCGGAAGGAGGTTCCCTTGGTCCTGTTGTAAACCGTGATTTCGGACTGTCCGATCAGCTCGCGGACATCGGGCAGCGAAAGCTCATCCATCTGGTCGATGCCGTCGTAATCGGCTTCGTTGACGAAGGTGAGCGGCAGGATGCCGGCATTGATGAGGTTTGCCATGTGGATGCGGGCAAAGGACTTGACAATGACCGCCTTCACGCCCAGATAGAGCGGCACCAGCGCGGCGTGTTCACGGGAGGAACCCTGTCCGTAATTGCTGCCGCCGATGATGATGCCCTTGCCCTCGGCGCGGCAGCGTTCGGGGAACTGCTCGTCGCAGACCGCGAAGCAGAAGTTGGAGAGGTAGGGAATATTGGAGCGGTAGGGCAGAATTTTCGCGCCGGCAGGCATGATATGGTCGGTGGTGATGTTGTCGCCGACTTTGAGCAGTGCCTTGGCGGTGATGTCGGCGGGCAGCGGCTCACTGGTGGGGAAGGGCTTGATGTTGGGACCGCGCAGAATCTCCACGCTGTCCATTTCCTCCACAGGTGCGGGGGCGAGAATCATGTTGTCGTTGATGAGGAACCGTTCGGGCAGAGGAATGTCCACCGCGTCGCCCAGCTCCCGCGGATCGGCAAAGACGCCCGCAATGGCGGAGACGGCTGCCGTTTCGGGGGAGACGAGGTAAATCTGACCGTCCTTGGTGCCGGAACGTCCCTCGAAGTTGCGGTTGAAGGTGCGCAGGGAGATGCCCTTGGAGTTGGGGGACTGTCCCATGCCGATGCAGGGTCCGCAGGCGCATTCGAGTACGCGGGCGCCCGCCGCGATGATGTCGGCTAATGCGCCGTTCTGCGCGAGCATATTGTAGACCTGCTTGGAGCCGGGCGCGATGCCGAGGCTGACGTCGGGATGAACCGTCTTGCCCTTGAGAATATGCGCCACGCGCATGAGGTCGAGATAGCTGGAATTGGTGCAGGAACCGATGAGAACCTGATCGATTTTCTGTCCCTTGAGTTCCCCGATGGTTTTCACATTGTCGGGCATATGGGGAGCTGCCGCGAGCGGCTCCAGCGCGCTGAGGTCGATGTCCAGCACCTCGTCATAATGCGCGTCGTCGTCGGCTTTGAGTTCCACCCAATCGGCTTCTCTGCCCTGCGCTTTGAGGAAGGCACGGGTCACGTCGTCGGAGGGGAAGACCGAGGTGGTCGCGCCGAGCTCGGCGCCCATATTGGTGATGGTGGCGCGTTCGGGG
>CAMJHU010000181.1 GCA_946405565.1 uncultured Clostridia bacterium | reverse complement strand
CGAATTCAAGGAGGTCGAAGCCGCCCAGATTCCCAACGTCCTTCCCGACGTGGATTACGCGGTGATCAACACCAATTACGCGCTGGAGGCAAAACTCAGTCCCGCAAAGGACGCGCTTGCGCTGGAAGGCGCGGATTCCCCCTACGTCAACGTACTTGTTGTCAAGGAGGGCAACGAGAAGACCGACAAGATCAAAGCTCTCGCCGCGGCGCTGGAAAGCCAGAAGGTCGTGGACTTCATCAACGGCAAATATCAGAACGAAGTTGTTCCCACCGTCGCAAACCCGACCAACGGCTATGACGATTCGGTGGATTACGATTCCCTCAAGGGTCAGACGATTACCGTCGCGGCAACGCCGGTTCCTCACGCCGAAATTCTCGCGGTTGTCAAGGAGATTCTGGCGGAGAAGGAAATCACGCTTGACGTGAAGGAATTCACCGACTATGTGCAGCCCAATAACGTGGTGGAAAGCGGCGAAATCGACGCGAACTATTTCCAGCACACCCCCTATCTCAATAATTTCAATGAGGAAAACAAGACGCATCTGGTTGTAATCGCTTCGATTCATGTGGAACCCATCGGGCTGTACGGCGGCAAGCAGACTTCGCTTGACGCGCTGAAGTAAAAAAAGCGCGAAGCGCCGAACTAGCGAGCGTATGCGAGCGTGGGAGTCCAGGGGGTCTGGACCTCCTGGCAGGGGTCTGGGGGCAGCGCCACCAGCGGAGTGTGAGGCAGAGCCTCACGAGGGAGCCAAGCGTAGCGGTGCGACCGAGCAAGACGCGCTTCGATACGCAACAAGCTCAGGCGAATTCAGAAACAGCTTCGTTCCCCGATAAACCCTACTCACAATTGATAATCCATCAGCCGTATTCCACCGGAAGGAGAAAATTGCCATGATAAAAATCGAAAACCTGTCCAAAACCTTCCATACGGCTGACGGCAGCGTGGAAGCCCTTAAAAATGTGTCGCTCGACATAGCCGACGGCGATATCTTCGGCATTATCGGCATGAGCGGCGCGGGAAAGAGTACCCTTGTGAGGTGCATCAATCTTCTGGAACGTCCCGACGAGGGCACCGTCACCATCGACGGCGTTGATCTCGGCGAACTGAACAAGAAGCAGCTCCGTTTCTTGCGGCGCGAAGTGACCATGATTTTTCAGGGTTTCCACCTGCTGATGCAGCGCCCCTGTCTGAAAAATGTCTGTTTTCCGCTCGAACTCGCCGGTTACAGCCGACAGGACGCACAGAAAAGAGCAAAGGAACTGCTGGAAACCGTAGGTCTGCTGGATAAGGCAAACGCTTATCCTTCCCAGCTTTCAGGCGGTCAGCAGCAGCGTGTGGCGATTGCCCGCGCGCTTGCCACCAATCCGAAGGTGCTGCTTTGCGATGAAGCGACCAGCGCGCTCGACCCTACGACCACCAATTCTATCTTGGAATTGATTCAGGAAATCAATCAGAAAACAGGCATCACGGTCGTTGTCATCACGCATCAGATGAGCGTGGTGGAGAAAATCTGCCGCCATGTTGCCATTCTTGACGGCGGCGAGGTTGCCGAACAGGGCGAAGTGACCGAAGTATTCTCTCATCCCCGTTCCGAAGCCGCCAAAAGGCTTGTCTATCCCGAATCCGACGCGCCCGACGTTTCAGGCGTCAGCGGACGTCTGATCCGCATCGTCTTCAACGGAGCGGAGGCCGCCAATACGCCGATTATCGCGCGGATGGCGTCGGAAAGAGGTATTGCCGCGAGTATTGTCTATGCCTCCACCAAAAGCATAGGCGGCAAGGCCTACGGACAAATGCTCCTGGCACTTCCCGACAAAGATAATGTGGTGACTGCCGCAATTGGATTTTTAACGGAGATAAAGGGAATAATCGCGGAGGAGGTGAATGGCGTTGACTGAATTTTTCCATGAATTATTGGCACCCGACAAGGTAGACGAGGCGTGGCTGATCATACAAAGCCAGTTTCCAACCGCCATTTGGGAGACGCTCTATGTCACCGTTCTCTCCACGCTGGTTGCTATTCTTATCGGACTTCCGCTGGGTGTGCTTTTGGTGACAGGCGAGAAAAAAGGCATCCTTCCGCTCCCCGCGTGGCTCATGCAGACACTGAATGTCATCATCAATCTGCTGCGGTCGGTGCCGTTCCTGATTCTGATGATCATGGTGTTTCCGCTGACAAGAGCCATCGTCGGCACGGTGGTGGGAACCGAAGCAACTGTTGTTCCGCTGGTCATCGCAGCCTTTCCCTTTGTGGCGCGTCTGACCGAGAGCAGCCTGCGCGAGGTCAACCCCAATCTCATCGAAATGGCGCAGAGCATGGGCGCGTCGCCTTTGCAGATCATCACGAAGGTGATGCTCCCCGAAAGCGTGCCTTCTCTGCTCTCCAACGCAACCATCGCCATTACGACCGTGCTGGGATATTCCGCCATGAGCGGCATTCTCGGCGGCGGCGGACTCGGCAAAATCGCCATTAATTACGGTTATTACCGTTACAAGGATTTAATTATGATCGCGGCGGTGATTCTTCTCATTGTTCTGGTTCAGCTTTTCCAAAGCGTAGGAACGCGACTCGCCGTTCATTCGGATAAAAGACTCAAATAATTTTTTCAAACATTCAACAAAGGCGGTGCGTTACTCAATGAATTTAGACTGGAACTTCATCATAAAATACGCGCCGCTCTATGTGGAGGCTGCCAAGCTGACAGTGTTCATCGCTTTCTGGGGTATACTGCTGGCTTTCGCGGTTGGCGTACTTTGCTCGGCTGCACTCTATTACAAAGTGCCTGTGCTTCGCAGAATCATTCAGGCATACGTCGAACTCAGCCGCAACACGCCGCTGCTGGTGCAGCTTTTCTTCCTGTACTTCGGACTTCCGAACATCGGCATTGTACTGAGCGGTGAAGCCTGCGCCATGATAGGCATCGCGTTTCTCGGCGGCAGTTACATGACCGAAACGTTCAGAAGCGGTCTCGAATCCATTGATAAAATACAGGAAGAATCCGCGGCAAGTCTGGGCTTTAACAAATGGCTCACCATGAAGGAGATCATTTTCCCACAGGCCATGGCGGTGTCGGTTCCCGGAATATGCGCGAACGTCATCTTCCTGATCAAAGAGACATCGGTTGTCAGCGGCATCGCCCTCGCCGACCTGATGTATGTGGCAAAAGACCTGATAGGCTTGTATTACAAGACCGATGAAGCGCTCTCCATGCTGGTGATTGCCTATCTGATGATACTGCTTCCGGTTTCGGCGGCTGCAACGATACTCGAAAGGAGGCTGCGTCATGCGGGCTTCGGGAATTGAAGTTCTCTTTTTGGGCAGTAATTTCGCAAGGCTGCTGGAAGGACTCTGGGTAACGGTGCGTATCAGCCTTCTGGCAGTGCTGCTGTCGCTGCCGCTTGGAATCCTCTTCGGCCTCTTCATGACGCTGCAAAATCCCATAGCAAGAGCAGTCAGCCGCGTCTATCTGGAATTCATACGCATTATGCCGCAGTTGGTACTGCTCTTCATCGCGTACTTCGGCGTGACAAGGGCATTCGGCTGGAACTGGGACGCGGAATTCAGCGCCGTACTCGTCTTTACGCTTTGGGGAACGGCGGAAATGGGGGATCTGGTGCGCGGCGCGCTCAAAAGCATTCCGCGGCATCAGTATGACAGCGCATACGCGCTCGGAATGAACAGACGCCAGACTTTTCTGTATATTATTATTCCCCAGACACTCCGAAGACTGCTCCCTCCTACCATCAATCTCACCACGCGTATGATCAAGACCACAAGCCTTGTGGTGCTGATCGGAATCACTGAGGTGCTGAAAGTAGGCAAGCAGATCATAGACGTGAACCGCTTCCAATATCCCACCGCTTCGCTGTGGGTGTACGGAGCCGTATTTGTACTTTACTTTCTTGCCTGCTGGCCGATCTCACTGCTGGCAAAATACTTGGAAAAACGATGGAGGTGACAGCCGATGGCTGATGAGGACAGAATCATGCTTGAAATTACGGGACTGAAGAAGAAATTCGGAGAAGACGTGATTCTAGACGGCGTTGACCTGACAATCAACAAGGGGGAAGTCGTGGTGATGCTCGGTTCTTCCGGCTGCGGCAAGTCAACCCTTCTCCGCTGTATCAACGGTCTGGAATCTTTTGACAAGGGCAGCATACGCATTGACGGCGAAGAAATCGTCTCTGGTTCTAAAAACCTGCCCCAACTTCGCCAGAAGATCGGCATGGTTTTCCAGAGCTACGATTTATTTCCGCACAGGAATATTCTTGACAATATCACCCTTGCGCCGGTCAAGGTGCGGAAGCGTGCGAAAGAGAACGCGAGAGCGCAGGCGGAACAGCTTCTCCGGCGCGTCGGACTCTGGGAAAAGCGCAAAGCCTATCCACGGGAGCTTTCCGGCGGTCAGAAGCAGCGTGTCGCCATTGTACGCGCGCTCTGCATGAATCCCGAAATCATGCTCTTTGACGAGGTGACGGCAGCGCTTGACCCGGAAATGGTGCGCGAGGTGCTGGACGTCATGCTGGAACTCGCGCAGGGAGGAATGACCATGCTGATTGTCACCCATGAAATGGGATTTGCCCGCGCGGTAGCCGACAGAATCGTGTTTCTCGACGAGGGAAAAATACTGGAAAACCTTCCCGCGGAGACGTTCTTTAATAATCCCAGCACACAGCGTGCAAAGGATTTTTTACAGACATTTGAATTTAAAAAAATTAACTGATGAAAGAAAGGAACAACTATCATGAAATACTCTACCATTATCAAGAAAATCGCAGCCCTGTCCCTTTCCGCTGTTCTGGCAGTAGGAGCCTTGACAGCCTGCTCCGGTTCCGACACTGCAAACGAAGACAATGTCGGAGAAAAGAATAACGCCACCTACCGCACAGTGGATGAAATCAAGCAGAGCGGCAAGGTGATTATCGGCGTATTCAGCGACAAGGCGCCCTTCGGATATGTCGATGAAAACGGCAGCTATCAGGGATACGACGTTTATTTTGCCGAACGCATCGCCAAGGATCTCGATGTGGATGTCGAATATGTTTCCACCGACCCGGCAAGCCGCGTGGAGTACGCAGCGACCGGCAAGGTTGACATTATTCTGGCAAACTTTACCGTCACCGAAGAACGCGCGGAAAAGGTTGATTTCGCTCTCCCCTACATGAAGGTCAAGCTGGGCGTAGTTTCTCCCGACACAGCGGTTG
>CAMJHU010000180.1 GCA_946405565.1 uncultured Clostridia bacterium | reverse complement strand
CGCATTCTTCAGCGCTACAAGGAGCTGATGGACATTATCGCCATCATGGGTATGGATGAGCTTTCCGACGAGGACAAGAAGCTGGTGCAGCGCGCCAGAAAGATCCAGCGCTTCCTGTCGCAGCCCTTCCATGTGTCGGAAAAATTCACCGGCATTGAGGGAACCTATGTGCCGCTCAAGGAAACCATCCGCGGCTTTAAGGAAATCATCGAAGGCAAACACGACGATCTGCCCGAATCGGCGTTCCTGTTTGTGGGTACGATTGATGAGGCAGTCGAGAAGGCGAAGAGGGTGTAAAAAGCGATGGCAACCTTCCGATTCAAGATTTCGTCGCCCGACGGCAATCTGTTTGACGGCACCGCGGAAATGGTATCGGTGCGCGGCGCGGAGGGCGATCTGGCTGTCATGGCGGGACACATTCCGTTTGTCACGACGGTGCAGCCCTGCGACTGCACCGTGGATACAGAGGACGGCGAGCGCCGCGTGGGACATACCGAAGGCGGTCTGCTGAGCGTCACCGAACAGGAGGCAACCCTGTTCTCGTGGAACTTCCGCTGGAATGAGGCATAAATCAACATACCGCCCGGGCAGTTGACTGGAACTGTCCGGGCGGTATTTTTTGCGTTTATCTGTCCACTTTCCCGTTAATCAGCGGTTCGATTCTGCCGTACAGCGCGATGGTAATGACCGCGCTGAGCATTCCCTTGATAAACGTGAAGGGCATATTGAAGAGCCACAGGCATTCCCACAGATTTTTGACCGAGGGGTTAATCGCCTGATACATCCCGATAATCGCGTCCATCGGCAGGAACGCGGTATAAATCGGATAGACCACATAATAATTGCTGAACACGCTGAGAATCGCCATCGCAGCCGCGCCCACCAGACTGCCGATGATCGCGCCGACGCGGTTGGGTTTCAGACGGTAGATCAAGCCTGCCGGCACCACGAAAAACACGCCCAGCAGGAAGTTGGAAAGTTCGCCTACTCCGTTGGTCGACGAGCGTAGCAGGTGGAGCAGGTTCTTGATGAGACATACGGCGGCGCCGCTGAGGGGTCCCATCGAGAAGGAGGCAATCAGCGCCGGGAGTTCGGATAAATCCATCTTGATGAAGGACGGCATGAGCGGCACGCTGAAGTCAAAGAACATCAGCGCGAACGAGAGTGCCGACAGCAGTGCCGTCATGACCAGACGGCGGGTGTGATTGGCTCGTTTTTCCGCGGAGGAATGGATGTTTGCTTGCATGATAGAACAACACCTTTCTGTAAGAGGACTGTCCGCGCCAAAGAAAACGCCCCGTCAATGACCGGGAAGATCATTCACAGGGCGGCGTATATGCAGATTGTGGGCGCCGTCGGGAGGACGGCGGGCAGTTTGCACATATCTTCTTCCATCCGGACTTTGCGGCGGCGTCTGATGAGACAGCCGACCGTTTACCGTCGGTTTCGGAATCGCACCGAATCAGCTTTCGCGCGCGGACTAACGACGGAAGGTTTCCGTCGCATTACCGCCGGTGAGGAATTGCACCTCGCCCTGAAGACAGTTCCATTTATGAACAGTATAGCGCGGAAACCGGTGTTTGTCAAGAAGAAATAAGGAAAAAGCCGGAGAGAATTAGCCGCGCAGCGGCGGGGGAGTCGAGGGGGACCACTGCCCTCCTCGCGGGTGCAGGGCAGGTGCCCTGCCAGGGACCGGGGCAGCGCCCCGGCAGCGCTGCTTTAGCAGCGCGAGCGAATCGCACCCGGATCAACAACGGGGCAGGGCGAATCCGGAGAAGGAACCCTCCAAAAGCAATTTGCGCCCGGCTCAACAACGGGGCAGGGCGAATCCAGAAAAGGAACCCTCCAAAAGCAAATTGCGCCAAACGCTATAACGGGACATATCGGATGAATGCGGAACATCATTTTATTCATCTGTATCCATTATAAAAACACTATTCACAACTTAGTGAAATTCACTCCCTCCGTCTCGCCTTCGGCGAGCCACCTCCCTCAAAGAGGGAGGCATTATTGGCTCCCTCTCTGAGGGGGCTGTCGGCGTAGCCGACTGGGGGAGTGCTTAAGTTGTGGATAGTGATTATAAAAATAACGCACTGTTGATAAATGGCGATATCAACAATGCGTTTATTCTTGCTTTCTCTTTTTGGGCGGTCGGAGAAATGGATTTTAGGGGCATCCTTGACGGAGTTCGCCTGACCCCATTGTAAATTTTAGCGCGATTCGCTCGGCAGCACGTTGTGCTGCCTGCCGGTGGCGCTGCCCCCGGTTCCCCGCAAGGGCGCTGCCCTTGACCTGCCAGGGAGCTCACCCCCTGGACCCCGCGCCGCTGCGCGGCTAATTGCGCTTCGCGCTTTTTCTTTTTTGTTCTTTTTATTTTTTCAGGTTTTCTTCCGTAATCTCAAACACCTCCGGCGGCTCTTCCCGCAATTCTTCCTCCGCCGGCGCTTCCGCCGGGGATTTCGCCGGGAAGCCTGCCCCGGAATCCGCCGGGAACAGATCGTCAAAGGACAGCGGCGTATTGACAGCCGGCTTGCTTTTGGGTTCGACGGTACCGTACAGCACCGGCACATATTCCCGCAGCAGCGGATAAATCAGCCGCTCCCGCAGTCCCCACAGCACCAGAATCAGGATACCCGCCAGCGTGAGCAGCACACCCGGCAGCAGCCCCTGCGTATGGTAACGGCATTCGATTTCATGCGTACCGGCGGGCAGGTCAATTCCCAGCAGCGCGTCGCCGATAGCAAAGGTTTCCACGCGCTTTCCGTCCACCTTGACCGTCCAGCCGTCATTGTAGGGAATGGACGTGAAGAGAGCGCAGTCACGGTCGGCGGTGACGGTACCCTGCCAGAGACCGTCGGTCTGGCGTGTGACCTCCATCTGATGCTGCCCCAGCAGTGAGATAACGTCCTCCAGCGCGTTGGTATCCAGCTCCGCGACAAAGACGTTACCGCTGCAGGTACCGTTGGTTTCGATCTGCACATACACGGCGTCACCTTCATGCATTTTTCCCAGATCAATGATATAGGGTTCATAAGGCGTGACGCTCCAATTGGAATTGCCCACCGACACATTGATGGACGAAGCCGCGCGGCAGTCCACATAGACATAGGTCTGCGATTCCCGCTCCTTGGTGACCGAGGCGGTAAAGGACCCCTCGCCGCCGGTCGATTCTGCGTAAAAATAGGGGCCGTTGAATTCCACCTCGGTGCCGTTCTGTTCTTCCACGTCGGGGGTCATCATGGTGTAGACCGGCGCGGCGTTGGCGGCGTATTCCACGAATTTATTCTGCACGTCAAAGGGGTTCTCATACTTGGCGGTGCTGCCGGAATTCCAGTAGACAATATCGCTGTCCACCGCGAAGGCACGCGCCAGGGCAAGGCGGTTCTGATAAATATAGCGGTAATTGCCGTTGCCGTCGTCCACATTGCCCAGATAGGTGAGCTGGGCGTGAGTGCCGATGTCGTGATGGAAGGCAAGATAGCGAAGATTCAGCACCGAGTCCATGAGCGGCACATAGCTGTTGTAGATATAGCTGTTGACACCGTTGATCGCGTAGCCCAGCTTGCCCATGAGTGTCGTGGTCGCCTTGGCGTTGCTGGAGGCAAAGACCGAAAGACCCGCGTAATCGTACATGGCGTCGTCGTTGCAGGTCTTGCGGGGGAGCAGTTCCATACGGCTGCCGTCGATGTTGATTTCCTCGACGTAACTGACGGCGGCTTTGTTGATATCGTAGTCAGAGACAAAGCTCTCGCGTTCGGTAAAGACCTCATTATCGTTGAGCTTTCGGAAGGTTTCGGTCGCGTTGCCCGAAATTTCCGCAAACGTCACCGCCAGCAGCAGAGCGGCAGCCGTAGCGCGACGGGCAGCGGGAAGCCGCGTACCCCATGCCAGAATCAGCCCGTACAGCGCGAGGAATCCCAGCGACATCCAGACCGCACGGTAGTCCGCGCTGCCGAATTTCTGTTCGATGACCAGCATTCCCACCACGATGGCAAGTGCTTTGGCGACGGTTTCGCGGTCAAGCTCCTTTACCCTGTCGAGTGCCTGCACGGCAATGGCAAGCATCACAAAGCTCACGAGGAAGGAATTGCGATAGGGCAGATCATTGGGAAAATGGAAGCCGTGGAAGGCGAAGTTGGTCCAGTTGTTTGCCATGAGCAGCACGAGCGCGCCCAGCAGTCCGCCGTAACAGACCCGCGTGCGCAGCCGGATATTCCGGCAGAGCGCAAAGAGCACGATCATCAGCACCGCCAGCACCGAGCAGTAGATATTGGGCAGATTGTCGCCGCGTTCGGTGGGGGTCATTCCGTAAAGCGTGCGGGGAAAGATATCCCAGAAGCTGAAATTGCTGTTCACCGCACGGGAGAAGGTGTCCTCCGCGCCGGAGGTGTGACGCAGGGAAACGGCGGTGGGGATGAGAATCCACATGGAGAGCAGTCCGCCGACCACCGACGTCCACGCAAAGCGCAGGAATTTCATGAGCCGCAGGCGCCACAGACTTTTCACCGGGGCAGCGTCAAAGCGACCGCCGGTTTCCAGCATACGCATGGCGAACCACAGTACCATAAAGACGCAGACCATGTAGCCGATGTAATAATTGGTGCTGACGGCAAGCCCTAATGTGATGCAATAGAGCAAAGGGGATTTTCCTTGCAGCACCAGTTCCAGCCCCCACACAATCAGCGGCAACAGCACCAGACAATCCAGCCACATCACGTCCCATGAATAGGCGATGAAATACGCCGAGAGCGCGTAAGCTACCGATACCGCCACGGAGGTGTAGTCCTCTTTCCTGTAAACCCCCCGGCAGAAGAGCGCGAAGGTGACGCCTGCCGACGTGATCTTGAGCATTTCGATCAGGGCAATGGCTTCCGTCAGCCATGCGCGGGGGAAAATCAGCGCGATGAGGTTGTAGGGACTGCACAGGTAGTAGGCAATCAGGGGAATCAGTCCGCTGCCCATTCCCACGCTTTCGGAGTAGGAAAGCGAATCAAACGACAGGATTTTCTCCCGCACCAGCGAGAAAAATGCGGAGTACTGGTGGTGCATGTCAATAATCATCACCGATTTGATGCCAAAGGGGTAAATGCCCAGTCCCATGTAGGCAACAGTAATCGCCGCAAAGGAGAGCAGCGCCGCCATCCAGATGCAGTAGTGCTTCACGCGCGGCGCTTCCACCGACACAATCGAATGACAGACCAGCAGCGCGAGAATACCCGCTGTGACCGCGAAGGTAAAGCAATGCGCCGTAGG
>CAMJHU010000179.1 GCA_946405565.1 uncultured Clostridia bacterium | reverse complement strand
TGTTTTGTGTCATTTCCATTGAGCTATTTTGTGTCAGCCTATCTGAGCAGCGACATGGAGTTGCAATCACATTGGCAATGTCGAGTGGAAGATGGACGAGGCAAGAGCAACCTTGTTGTACGCGGGACAGTACATGACCGAACTCAGCAAGGATTTCGCAAGGCTCAACCAGATCAAACTCACGGACGCAAAAGTCGTGGAGTACATTAAAATGCTGTTGCCCGAATCCGACGACGCAAGCGACCAGCAGAAGCGCAATATTTCTAAACTGCGCGACGATCTGCAAAATCGATATTTTGAAGCACCGGATTTGCAGGGAATCGGGAAAAACGCCTATCGCTTCATCAATGCGGTTTCGGATTTTGCAACCCATGCCAAGCCTCTCCGTGAGCGTAGCAATTACAGAGAATCCCTGTTCGCCAAGACCGTGGACGGCAATCCCGTCATTGACAAGGCATATCAGATGATTTTGTCCGCATAGATGTACCTTTATGCAATGTCATACAAAACAAAATACAGCAATATAAAGGAAGCTCCTGTTTGTCATACAATCCTGTACGGCAAGCGGGAGCTTTTTTCATTATCGGAGGTGTGAAATGTCATACAGAATCTATGTCAAAACAAAAGACCTGAGCCGTCAGCAATGGCTCCAATACCGCACCAGAGGAATCGGCGGTTCCGATGTGTCCGTCATTGCAGGCATCAATCCCTTCAAGTCCATCTATGAATTGTGGCTTGAGAAAACACATCAGGTGCAGCCGCAGGAATCGAGCAGTGAATACACACATTTCGGAACACTGCTGGAACCGATTATCCGCAAGGAATTTTCTGCCAGAACCGGATTGAAGGTAAGGCAGAAGCATATGATTCTGCAAAGTCTGGAGTATCCCTTTATGTTTGCCGATCTGGATGGCGTTATCAATGAAGAAGGCGAAAAGGTGATCTTTGAAGCCAAGACCGCCTCGGCTTTCAAAAAGGATGTGTGGGACAATGGCGTCCCTTTGCCGTATGTTTTGCAAGTGCAGCATTATATGTGTGTGACAGGTGCAAAGAAAACCTACATCGCTGCACTGGTCGGCGGCAATCAATTCTACTGCCGCGCCGTGGAACGCGACGATAATATGATTCAGCAAATCATCGCTATGGAAAGGACATTCTGGGAAAAGAATGTTGTCGGAAATCAGGAACCAACACCTGACGGTTCCGCAGCAACCACGCAATATCTGAATCATCGTTTTGCTCATTCCAACGGTCAGGCAGTTTCGCTGCCTGACGATCTTCTTTCGGTCTGCGAAGAATACAACCGTCTTGCAGAACAAATCGACGAATTGACCGTCGCAAAAGATTGTGCCGCCAACCGCATGAAGCATTCCCTCGGAGAAAATGAAGTTGGTTTAGTCGGCGGTTACAGAATCTCATGGAAGCAGGTTAATTCTACACGATTTGACAGCACCCGTTTCAAGCGTGAGTATCCGGAATTGTATGACCGTTATGCGACAAGCTCAATTTACAGAAAATTCAATGTGAGTTAGGAGGCAGACAATATGGACAATATCAGAATCAGAGCGTTAAGGGCAGATGAAATCGAGTGCCGTATCGGAACCATCAGTGAAAGGGGACTGTCGCTCCTGCTCTACAAGGATGCAAGAGCCGATATGCGTATCCTCGACGAAACCTTCGGCTGTTTCGGCTGGAAGCGGACTCACCAGAGCATTGACGGCAATCTGTATTGTACGGTGGAATTGTGGGACAGTGAGAAAAAGGAATGGATTTCCAAGCAGGACGTCGGCACAGTGAGCTACACGGAGAAAGAAAAGGGACAGGCTTCCGACAGTTTCAAACGCGCCTGCGTTTCGGTGGGAATCGGGCGGGAACTGTACTCCGCACCGTTTATCTGGATAACCTCTCAGAAATGTCGTCTCCAACGGAAAAACGACAAGTGGATATGCTACGACAAGTTTTCCGTTACCGATATTTCCTACAATGAGAATCGTGAAATAATTGGTCTGACAATTATGAATCAGGATACCGGCGAGATTGTCTATTCTATGTTCCCAAAACAGCCACAGAAAGTCAATCAAGACAGCCCGTTCAACGAATTTTACCGTGAGCTTGACCGAACCGGTGTGGCAATGAACACGGTACTGTCAAGATATGGCGTGACAAAACCGGAGGATTTGTCCCCGGAATTGCTCGGCAAGGCTCTCAACAGCCTGAGAAGAACCAAAACAAAATCAGCGTGACAAACAATACGACCGCAGGCGAGAACCCATCGTCTGCGGTCATTTTGCATTTACAAAAAGGAGTTTTATATGATGAACGAAAGAATTACCTGTGACCTTTGCGGCGAGGAAATCCTCTCCGATGTATACACGGTGCAAGGCAGACGTCTGTGTGAGAGCTGCTATGATTACGAAACATTCCGCTGTGATTGCTGCGGAAACCGTTTTCTCACATCCAACGAAGTAGGAGATGATCGTATTTCCATCTGCGAGGAATGTTATGAAAATCACTATCATCGATGTGATCGCTGTGATTCACTTGTACACGATTCAGAAGTGTTCTGGGACGGTGACAATCCTTATTGTTCGAGCTGTTACCAGGAAATCCGCAGCAACAGCATCAGAGATTACTACTACAAGCCGACACCCCTTTTCTATAAGCGTCCGAATGAAGGCCGGGTGCGCTATTACGGTGTGGAATTGGAAATAGACGGCGGGGGCAAAGACGATGACAACGCCGAAAGCATATACAATATGGCCAATCAACACAGCGACGTGCTGTATATCAAGTCGGACAGTTCGCTTGACGACGGCATGGAACTGGTGTCACATCCCTGTTCGGTGCAGTATCATAAGCATGATTTTCCGTGGAAGGACGTCATGAAAGAAGCCGTTCAGTTGGGCTACCGTTCGCACAATACCTGTACATGCGGGCTTCATATTCATATTGGCAGAGATGATCTCGGCGATACGGTGGAAGCACAGGAAGCAGTGATCGGCAGAATTATGTTCTTCTTTGAAAGCCACTGGAACGAGATCTTCAAATTCTCCCGCCGCGGCGAATACGCCGTGAACCGCTGGGCTTCCCGCTACGGCTACAAGGACAATCCGAAGGACATTCTGGAGGACGCCAAGAAAACCACCAAAGGACGCTATACGTGCGTCAATATTACCAACCGCAGCACAGTAGAAATCCGTATTTTCAAAGGCACACTCAAATGGAATACGTTCATGGCGGCAATAGAATTGATTGACGCGATATGCGCCAACGCCATCAGGCTGAGTGATGAAAGAATCCACAAGCAGTCGTGGAACGATTTCGTGATGGGCATTGAGCCGGATTATATTGAATTGGTGAAATATCTCAAAGAGAAGAGACTGTATGTCAATGAGCCTGTCGAAGAAGAGGAGGAAGTATAATATGTGCGCCATTTTCGGACTGGTAAATTACAGGCACTTTCTCAGCAAGAAGCAACTGAAAACGCTGGTCAATCGGCTTGCTGTGGCGTCAGAGGTCAGAGGAACCGACGCTTCTGGCATTGCGTATGTAAGAAACGAAAAACTGGTGGTTTATAAAAGACCGCTTCCTGCTCATAAAATACATTTCTCCGTTCCGTCAGACACTACGATTGTCACAGGGCATACCCGATTCACAACACAGGGTTCCGCAGAGTTCAACTTCAACAATCATCCCTTTATGGGAACAACCGAGGACGGAACATTTGCTCTTTGTCATAACGGCATTCTGTACAATGATAAGGAACTCGCAAAGACAGAAGGGTTGCCGGAAACGCCGATTCAGACCGACAGTTATATGGCGGTGCAGATGATAGAAAAGCAGGGTACACTTGATTTTGATTCCATCAGGATTATGTCGGAGAAGGTAATGGGATCGTTTATGTTCACTATCCTCGGCAGCGACAATACGCTCTATCTGGTCAAAGGCGACAATCCCATTTGTTTACTGCACTTCAAAGAGCTGGGGCTGTATGTCTATTCTTCCACACCGAGCATTATGAATACCGTATTGGCTGACAGTTTCTTAGAGAAATACGAGTTTGAAGAAATCAAAGTGAAGGAAGGCGATATTCTTCGCATTGACAAAGACGGTATATTGGAAAAAAGTCGCTTTACGCCTCAGTATGACTATGATTACGGTTACTTCCCGTGCGGGTTCGGCTATCGGACAAGTGCCATTCCGCCCGATGAGATGGATAATCCCTTTGATATTTCCTATGAGGATTTGGATTTATTATACGAGATGGGATATTGTGACGAGGATATTGAAGTTCTGACTAATGACAGGGAACTGTTGCAATATTGTATTGAGGAAGCAAGATTAATGATCTATGGATATGAGTAAGGTGGTGATAGAATGAGTCATAAACACAAAGAGGAAAAACAAATCGTCAAGAGTGTTCTCGATGCTCTTTTGTCACAGATGCCGTTTTCGATCATTGCCGGTATATCAAATGACCATGTGAAAAGCCAGGCTATGCTTCAGATTATCATTGACGATTGCCATGTGGAATTCAGCGTCAGTATGTTCAGAGATTAACCATTGTGGTTTTGAGGCAAGCCAAAAAGTGAAGTCAGCCGGATGTCTTGTCGATATCGGTTATGTTAAGGGCGAAAAGGAAATACGGAGTATTTCCGCTTTTCGCCCATTTTTGCCGATATCGACGAGATAGATGGTGGGGTTTGCTTTTTGGTTTGCCGACTGAAAAACTAGATTTTAGGAAAAATACGCATATCCTCCTCCCAATATTGATAACGTAATAAATCAATATAATTATTTCTTATCTGATTTATAGGTTGATCTGGTAAATTTCTTCTGTTAAACCTGAAATAAGCAGGACAAAGATTCCGAGAAAGATTCAGGTTTATGTTATATTCGGTATCGAAATAATATCCATAAAGCTTATTAATAAAATTGTAAAAAATGTTATTAGATGCGACAAATGTCTCATCGATTGGAGTAATAATATCAGCAATGGTTCTCAATCTATGACCCGGTTCCAGATTTAATGGATGCAGTATTGTATTATAATTCTCATTCAAAAATCGATGTAATAACCTTCGTGCAGTTTCCAAATGGAATTGATGATCTTTTTCAGGAAATTTCTCCTCAATCGATTCAAAGAGCATATTCAGAAAGCACCATTCATAAACGGGAATTACAAATTCCGATAAATAATTAACAAACAATTCCAGTAAAACTTTCCCAAAATATCGGACTATACAAACTCACGTAAATACGTCATCCACA
>CAMJHU010000178.1 GCA_946405565.1 uncultured Clostridia bacterium | reverse complement strand
GGCGAGGCAACCCATGAATCCTTTTTCATTGACTGCCCTCCGTTATTCAAATTCTTCGTCGCCGGCATAGTCGCCGGTGTATTTCTTCATGATGTGGATATTTTCGGGCGTGACGGTCATGCCGATTTCCTTGCCTTCTTCCTGCGCGACGGTGGACTGGATAATCCATTCCTCTTCTTCGCCCGGTACATTGACATACATCTCATAGTGTACGCCTTTGAACGTCACCGACGTGACCGTGCCGCGCAGGTCGCTCTCTTCCTTCGGCACCACCACGATGTCTTCGGGACGAATCACCACGTCCACTTCCTCGTCCTTGGCAAAACCCGTGTCCACGCATTCAAAACGCGCATGACAAAATTCAACATCGCAGTCGGCGTGCATAATGCCGTCCACGATGTTGCTCTCTCCGATAAAGTCCGCAACAAAACCGTTCTCCGGCTCATTGTAAATATCCGTCGGCGAACCGATCTGCTGAATCACCCCGTGGTTCATCACCACAATGGTGTCCGACATGGAGAGCGCTTCCTCCTGATCGTGGGTCACATAGATAAACGTAATGCCCAGACGGCTCTGAATGCGCTTGAGTTCCACCTGCATTTCCT
This sequence comes from uncultured Clostridia bacterium, assembly GCA_946405565.1. Lineage (GTDB taxonomy): Bacteria > Bacillota > Clostridia > Oscillospirales > Acutalibacteraceae > RUG762. The sequence continues at coordinate 4,693 of CAMJHU010000178.1, read as the reverse complement.
TGCGCAGCTTGAGATCGAGCGCGCCGAGCGGCTCGTCGAGCAACAGCACCTTCGGATCGTTGGCGAGTGCGCGGGCAATTGCCACGCGCTGCTGCTGTCCGCCCGAAAGGGTGGAAGTGCGCCGTTTTTCAAAGCCTTCCAGCGAGACGAGCTTGAGCATCTCCGCCACTTTCGCTTTGATCTCCGCCTCACTCTTGTGACGGATTCTCATGCCGAACGCAATATTCTCGTACACGTTGAGGTGCGGGAAGAGCGCGTAACGCTGGAATACGGTGTTGAGCTGCCGCTTGTGAGGGGGCAGATCGTTGATTCGCTCCTTGCCGAAAAAAACATCCCCGCTGTCCGGCTCCTGAAAGCCGCCGATAATGCGGAGGGTCGTTGTCTTGCCGCACCCCGAGGGGCCCAGCAGCGTCACAAAGGTGCCGTCCTGAATGTCAAGATTGAGCTTGTCGAGGATGGTCTCCCCGTCAAACGACACCGAGATGTTTTTCAGACTAATGATATTTTCAGCCATCACAACATCCTCCTTTACTGAAATTTAGCTTTCTGCCCGCCACAGGATATCCACCGATAAAACCTGCCAAGCCGAGACAAATCGCAGTAAATATAGCATTAAACCGACCGTTTGTGAACCGGTCGATGTAACAATACCGGAGTTCCCTGTCCAGATTGCGGTGCAAGGGTGCAAGGGCGCTCCGAAGGATATGCTGACCTTTTTTGTTGCTGTATTAGTTTTTTTCTCTGTCTTTTTTCAAAGCCGGGCGCACACATGAAATGGATTGTGATTCATTCGTTGTTTGTCATGGATGAAGCGGTGTTTTCTCCACTCCTCCACTCCTCACTTCTCACTGCTCACTGCTCACTCGATTTGATACCTGCCTTTTTTGGCGCGTCCGTGAATCATTAACTTCAAAATTGCTATCATGCAAAATCAAGACCATTAACACCTATCTTAGCAGATAGTCAGACAAATGTCAATATATCTTTTTTCAACTTTTTCCCCCGCTTTCCGGCATTTTTCTATTCATTATTCACTATATACGGTTCTCATACGTTTCGCGTCACATTGTCAAACACACCAAAATTTCCTGCCGGAAATCTCTTTATCCAACTGCAATCAGCGGTTGCCAAACCGTTCACCATGTGATACAATAAACCGTGCTAACCGATTCAGAAAACATACCGGCTGATGCCTTTGTCTTTTCTGCTTATTTTTTCACATCATGATCAAGGAGGGCATGAATTCCCATGTCTCGCAGTCATCTTCTCTCCCGTCCCCTTCGCGCATTCGTCCTGCGGCTGTTCATCACCGTCCTGCTGCTGACGGCGACGGTCTGCGCTGCCCTGCCGGTTTTGGCGGCGCCTGCCTGTGTCAAGGTGACAGGCGGTTCCGTCAATGTGCGCAGCGGCGCGGGAACCTCTTACACCGTGATTGACAGTGTCTATCAGAATGAAATCTACGCCTGTCTGGCGGAAAAGAAGGACGCTTCCGGGCAGAACTGGTATCAGATAGCCCTTTCCGGTTCCCGGAAGGGCTGGATTACCGGCAAATATGCCAAGGACGTCACCGCCGCCACGCAGACAGTACAAATCACGGGCAACACGGTCAATGTCCGCACCGGCTGCGGCACCGATTATCCCACACTCGGCATAGCGGTCAAGGGTGGTGCTTACGGGTATCTCGGCAACCGTCAGGCGTCGGACGGCACCGTCTGGTACCGGATCCGCTTCTCCGCAAACAGTGAAGGGTGGGTTTCGGGCCGATACAGCATTCTTACCGCCGCGACGGGTACCACCACCACTACCACCACTACCACCACTGCCGCCGTATCCGCAACCCAGACCACTTCCGCCACTTCCCCCACCGCGCCGCCACTTCCTACCGGCACCATACCCCAGCCCGGCAAATACGTCCGCGTCACCGCGTCTTCCGCCGTCGCGCACGTCACACCGGGGCATTCAGCAAAAGTCGCGGGTCAGGCAGCCAAAGGCAAAACCTTCCCCTACATCGAGAGCTATACCACCGCCAAGCAGAACATCTGGTACAAGGTGCGCTTCACGGATGATACCATCGCGTGGCTGGCGCAGACCGATTCCTGTATCATCACCGAAACGCCCGCTCTCTCGGACGCGCAGAAGGCGCTCAACCGCATCGCGCAAAAATACGGCGCGGTGGGCGTTCAGGTCGCTGTTATCAAAAAAGGCACCGTCACGGATACATACGAATACGGCTACGCCGTCAAAAATTCCGTTCCCATGACCGCCAGCCATAAAATCCGCATCGCCTCCATCTCCAAGGTGGCAATCGCGATGAACGCCATGAAAATGCGGGAAGAGGGTCTGATTGATCTCGATGAAAATATCGGCGCCTATTGGCAGGTTAAGCCCTACCGCAAAACGACACTTCGCCAGCTGCTCACCCATACCTCTTACCTCAGGGACAATGGCTATTCCGGCACCCGTTCCGGCACAGCAAAGCAGCTTACCGCTTCTTCGTCCTTCCGGAGTTCCAACGCATGGTCCTACAATAACTATGCTGTCGGACTTGCCGGCTCCACGCTGGAAGTGGCTGCGGGACAGCACCTCAATTCTTACGCTGCCGATCGTTTCTTCACGCCGCTCGGTATCGACGCTTCCTTCACATCGGGGGATCTGAAAAATCCCGCGAAGCTCGCCGCCCTCTATTATCCCAGTGACAGCGTTGCCCGCAGCGTTGCCTCTTCCAAGAGCTTTCATCAGAAGGCTGTCGGCGGCAACACCGCTTATTTTGCGGGCGGTCTGACCATCTCCGCCCGCGATATGGGCAAACTCACCGGTATTCTCGCCGGTGACGGCGTCTATCAGGGAACCCGCTATCTCTCCAAGGAATCGGTCGCCCTCATGGAACCCTCCGTCACCAGCGGCTACGCCCGCGGTCACAGCTTTTCACAGTGTATGCCCCTGCGGTATCAGACCAATCTCTACGGACAGAAAAAACTCTATTACCACCTCGGCACCGCCTACGGTACCCTCTCCTTCATGGGCTACAATCCCGACACCAAAAACGGCGTCGTCATTCTTTCCACCGGCGCGTTCAACGGCTATGACAGCCGCGGCACCTTCTGTATCTGTGCCGACCTCGCCGATTATTTTCTCAACCACTGACAACGCAAAACCGCCTCCGGACTTTCCTCGGATGAGGAAGCCCGAAGGCGGTTGTTTTCTGTCTTATGAATCAAGGCTTATCGCAGCCAAGGCAACAGAACAACACCTGTATCAATACCGTAGCTCTGCAACAGACTCAGCAGCAGCAACATAGCGACCGCTGCTCCGTTGGTAATCATATGGCAGGCGACCGAACCCCAGAAATTCTTACAGAAGTCGGCACAGATCACAAAACCGATTCCCATCGGAATATAAACCAGTATGGACAGGAATTCATCCAGATTAAAGGTCAGCCCTGTTATCGCTCCCGCTTCGTCATACACAAAGAAAGCGTACTGATACACATGAAGCAGCGCAAACAGCGACGCGGAAATCACATATCCCAGTATCTTGCACAGCACATTCTTCTTCGAGGTCAGCGGGCGCGCCAACGCCGCCCGGAAGATAGATTCTTCCACGATGGGCGCGAGTATCACCGTCATCACAACCATCATCAGCGGCTGTTTTCCGAGCATTTCAATGACGACTTCATTGTTTGAGGTCTGACCGGCGTTGCCGCGGATCATCATGAGCACCATATTGGCAATGATTTCTCCCAGATAAGCCCCGATGAAACAAAGAATCGGGGCGCCGATATAAACCGCCTTGAAATCCTTGAAGATATTGCGCAGGTTGATCCAGTAGAACCGCCCGAAGAAGAACACCATCAGCGCCAGCACCGTCAGTTCCGTGAAAAGATTCAGTTCCTCCAGCCCCATATTGGTTCCAAAATTGGCATTCAGGTAACCAATGGCGTAGCTCATGCCAAGGGCAATAAACTGCTCACTGATAAACAGCAGCAGCATGACCAGTACGCCCTTCCAATTCAGGATCGCCTCCGCAAGCTTCCGTTCCGGATGCTCCTGCAGCCGATAAAGTGATTTGAACATGTTTTTAGCTTACCCCTTTTCATACAAAAATGATTGTTATAATTATACCATCTGTGCAACTGTTTGTCAATGGTATTTGTTTAGATTACTGACACTATCTTTCGGAAAGTTCCCCAAACGCTATGGGTTTGGGGTTGACAATCCGCGTTTCTATGGTAAACTATGAAAGAGAAACCATCCAAACAAAGGGAGTTTTTGACAAATGCTGCACATTATGTTTGTCTGTCTGGGCAACATCTGCCGTTCTCCTATGGCAGAATTTATCATGAAGGATATCGTCCGGCGGCGGGGAGGCACGCTCTCCATTGCCTCTTCCGCTACCAGCCGTGAGGAAGAGGGCTGCCGCGTCTACCCGCCTGCCGCCGCCATGCTTGCCTCCCACGGCATCGACTGTTCCGCCAAACGCGCGGCAGTCTTTACCACCGAGGATTACGCCCGCTGCGACTATATCCTCGGCATGGAGAGCCGCAACGTCCGTGCGCTGTACCGTCTGACCGGCGGCGACCCGGACGCAAAAATCCGCCGCCTGCTGGATTATTCCGAAAATCCCCGCGATATCTCTGACCCGTGGTATACCCGTGATTTCCAGACCGCCTACCATGATATTGTGGAAGGCTGTG
>CAMJHU010000177.1 GCA_946405565.1 uncultured Clostridia bacterium | reverse complement strand
TAGATAATATGAAGTGACCCCTCTTGCAAAACGTGGGTTTACCTGTCATACTGATAGTTGCAAAACCAAAGTATATAGGGTTTACCACATACAAGGAGGAGTCACTATGACAAGTATAACATATATCGGAATGGATGTCCATACAACAAATTACACAATTTGCGCGTTTCAGATTGATGGAGAAAAGGTATTTGGACAAACCACACTCAACCCGGATGTGAAGGAATTGGTGAAATACCTTACCAGATTACAGGAACGGTTAGGGAAGAATACCCAATTCATATGCGGATATGAGGCGGGATGTCTTGGATACACACTTTACCACGATCTGAAAGGACTGGGATACGAGTGTGTAATACTTGCGCCGACAACCATGGCAACAAGCCCAAATGAGAAAATAAAGACAGACAAAAGAGATGCTGTCAAGATTGCCAAATGCCTTGCTTACGGAACTTACAGTCCTGTGTACGTTCCAACAGATGAGGATAACGCGGTCAAAGAGTATATCCGTATGCGCGATGACGCAAAGAACTTGCTGAAACAGACAAAGCAGCAGATCATAGCGTTCTGTACCAGACACGGAAAACACTTTGACGGAAAGAGCTACTGGACACAAAAGCACATTGCCTGGCTTGGAGCATTGCAAATGAAAGATGAAATGCTTCAGGAAACACTGACAGAGTATATGCTTACCTATCACCATCTGAGCGACAAAGTAGACCGATATGACAAACGCATTGAGGAACTTGCGCAAAAGGAATCATACGCCGAGAATGTGAAAAAGCTGGTTTGTTTCAAAGGAATCAAGACGCATACAGCGTTGTCCTTACTGGTGGAGATTGGCGATTTCAAACGTTTTCCGTCCGCACAGCAGTTTGCGGCTTTTCTTGGACTTGTACCACGCGAAAATTCAAGCGGAGACAAGCAACGTCGTTTCGGTATCACCAAAGCCGGAAATTCTCATCTGCGCAGATTGCTTACGGAATCGGCAAATTGCTTTAATCGTGGGAGTGTCGGCAAAAAGTCCAAGGTCCTCAAAGCACGTCAGGCTGGAAACTTACCGGAGGTGATAGCATACGCAGACAAGGGAAATGAACGACTTCGCAGGAGGTATATTCGCATTGCAATGCGATCAAAAGCCAACATCGCTAAAATTGCTGTTGCAAGAGAATTAGCCTGTTTTGTCTGGGGAATGATGACGGGACACCTGTCTTAAATTTCCGCCGCCCTTGACAGCAACACCCCAAAAAATGCTTTTGCGTTATCACCGGCGACGAACTCAAAAGCAAGATTTCAAGTTTATGACGCCGCCGGGAGCCAATTGTAGCATTTTTTGCGGAGCTGTCAAGGGTGCCCTCCTGACGTCGGCGGCTGCCCTTTCCGGCTCGGAATCTAAAAGCAAAATAGTTTAGTTTATTTCTGAGGACACATGCAAGGAGACCATAGGGAGATAGATGATTTAAGCTATCTGCGATTTCACTATGACGGCACCTTATGGTGATCCACGATTTTAGATCGCAGGGCTTTCGGCGTAGTCATTAGCCTGTCGGTATCCAATCCACGAATAACAGAGTGGCTAAGTCCGTTGTATTATTTCCTCGGTCTCCTTCCATGTGTCCTCAGATTGACAGGTGATTTTTGTCTTGTGATTTATTTGCCCTTGACAAAGGTCACTTCATAACAGTGAATAGTGAATAGTGAAGGAAAAGCGAAGCGCAATTAGCCGCGAAGCGGCGCGGGGTCCAGGGGGTGAGCTCCCTGGCAGGGACCGGGACAGCGTCCCGGCAGGCAGCACAACGTGCTGCCGAGCGAATCGCGCTAAGACCAACAACGGGGAAAGGCGAATTCAAAGCAAGACCAGCCCCGACACGCAACGGGGAAAGGCGCATACAAGAAAACGAACCCTCCAAGAAAGATTACAAGGAGGGTTCGTTGCTTTGCCGTGAATGTTTTTTTTTAACATACTACCGCTGATAGAAATACTGGGCAATCTTGCCGCAGACATTCCACATACCGTAATCGTCAATGCTGTTTTCGGCGCCGGTGGTAAAGATCACTATGCCCTTTTTGGTCTTGGGCTGATAGATTACCAAAGACAGCGTGCCATATGCGGTGCCGGTGTGATAATACAATTCCTCCTGCCCGTAGATATCGGTCAGGTGACGGAGCGGCAGGCACTGTCCGAAGCTGTGACCGCGTGCGTCGCCGGTGCAGACCTCGGTTTCCATTGTCTTGACGGAATTAGTCTTGAGACAGCGCTTCTCCCAATAGGAACCGTCATTTGCGAGTACGGCGATGAACTTTGCCATATCGCGGGCGCTGATGGTCAAGCCTCCCGCAAAATGTCCGGCATTGGCGCCGGGCTCACCGGCGTGAACCGATTTGGCGCGGGCGGCTTCCATCGCGACGTTGCTGTCGGATGCGGCATCCGTACCGGCGATGGCTTCTCCGTCCTCACCGGTGCGTTCTTCCTTGGCGGTTTTCTCATTGTAATAGAGCGTGGCAAGCAGGGAAGTGTCCTGTAAATCGCCCGACGTAAAGGAAGCGTCAATGCCGAGCGGCGTGAAGAACTTCCGATCCATATAGCTGTTGAGCGTCTCGCCAGCCGCCATTTCGAGGGTTGCGCCTGCGATACCGATGGCGTAATTGTTGTACATCCAGTCACCCGTGGTACGGTAGCTTTCAGCAGAATTGAGCTGCGCCACGGTCTGGGCGGCGGAATTCTTGTAGTAATTCTGATTGAGCAGAGAGGTATGGGAGAGAATCTGACGGAGCGTCACCGGTTTGGCAAGCGAAGTCTGCCAGTAAGTGCCGATGTCGGCGTCCAGATCGACCAGCCCTTCCTCCTGCATTTTCATGGCAGCCATGCCCACAACTACCTTGGATACCGAGGCGGCGCGAATCTTGGTATTGGTGCGCATGGGCGCGTAGGGCTTGGTGGCGTAGCCATATTCGTAAGTATCGGTGACAACGCCGTCCTCCGTTAGCGCTACCTGCACGCCGGTCGCGCCGTAATTGGCGGCAATGCGTTCAATCGTGACGGCTTCGGGGGATTTGTCGCGTATGGCGTCACCTTTCAAAGCGAGCGCGGTTTCGGCGGGCAGCCAACCGGTCACGTCGTCGGTATACTGCACCTGATACCACAGCTTGCCGTTTTTGGCGGCTTTCTCGTCGAGACAGCGATAGGTCTGCCCGGAATAGAGCTTGGCGACGACGGGGAACGATTCGCCCGCATCCTCGCGCAGATAGGTCTGTCCGTAAGTCACCGCGATATATTTTGCTTCGGCAGCACTGTTTTGTGAGGCGTCATCGGATGCCGTATCGTCAGGCGGTGCGGTAGTGGTGGTAGTGGCGTCGGAGGTGTTGCTGATCAGGCGGCAGTAACGGCTGTCAATCCACCCGTTGTGTCCCTCATAGAACTGTACCTCGTACCATGTAATGCCTTCCTCGTCGATTTTGCTGCTGAGATATTCATAGGTGTCGCCGTTTTTGCCCACGCCGAGACGGGGATAATCCGTACTGACCCCGGTGCGGACATTAACTACGGGTCTGCTGATCATGATGCGCCGACTGCCGTCTGCCCGTACCGAAAGCGGCAGGGCTACACTGCCAAAGCCCGCGAACACTGCCGTACTGACAGTCAGTGCCAGCAGTTTCCGAACATATGCTGAAATAGGATTCATAGAGAATTCACCGCCTGAAAATGAATGAGATTATATTCTGCTGCCGTTATCATAAACGCCAGCCTGTCCGCATATACATGGACTGTGAGGAACCCCAGCCGGTCAGCAATATCTGAGCCACAGCAGCAGCCCTGCCCATGCCGCCTGCACCATCATGATGGCGGGAATGCCGATCATGAACTGCGGGTGACGGGTCTTGTGGTGAATGAGCTTCATCGTGGCGTACATACTCACCGAACCGCCCAGTGCCGCGATCAGCAGGAGCTGTGCTTCGGGAATGCGCCAATATTGCGGAGAATCCTTCGCTGCCCGGGAGAGGGATTTGTCGCGGACGGTCTGGTAAACCGCGAATACGTTGACGAAAACCAGCCAGAGCGGCAGAATGAGTCGGCACACGGCGAAAATGAATTGGGTGAAATTCATGAATGGCAAAGCCCCTTGCAAGATATTTTAACAAATTATACACTTGATACTTATCTTATTGTAGTATAATAAGTGCATTAAGTCAAGTTTTTTTCAGCACACTGACAAAAAATAACACTTCAGGAGGGACAAAATGATGGGAAAATCCGCAAAAGGAAAAAAAGCATCCGTGAAGCGCTATGTGATTCTGACACTGGTACTGCTGGCGGTGATGGCGGGCGCGTCGGCGCCGTATCTGATGCAGCGCGCCGGCTTATGGCATTCGCAAACGCCGGACACTGCCTTGACCGACCGTTTGCCCGATGCTTACGGCAGACCTGCCGCGCCCAAGGAACTGCGCGGCGTATGGGTGGCATATCTCTCTCTGGATGGTGTGGACAAGGCAAAGATCGACGAAATCATGACCACTGCCAAGCGCAACGGCATGAATACGGTTTATTTTCATGTCAGACCGTTCGGCGACGCGCTGTACCCGTCGGACTATTATCCGTGGTCCCACCTCGTCACGGGAACCCAGGGAGAAGCGCCGGCGGACGGCTTCGACCCGCTGGCATACGCGGTGGAAGCGGCGCACCGGGAAGGACTCGCGCTGCACGCGTGGCTCAATCCCCTGCGGATTGCGCTGAACAGCGGTGTCTATCCCCCTGCCCTTTCGCTGGACAATCCCTACACCGTGTGGATCAACGACGACAGTCCCGACAATGATGACTGGGTGATTGATTATAAGCAGGGAAAATATTACAATCCCGCCATTCCCGAAGTGCGGGAGCAGATTATCGATGGCGTCAGGGAAATCGTGACGCGTTACAATGTGGACGGCATTCACTGGGACGATTATTTTTATCCCGCGCCGGACGATTCGTTTGACGACAGCAAGGCGTATCAGACCTATACTGCCGCGGGCGGGAAGCTCTCGCTGCTCGATTGGCGCACACAGAACATCAGCACGCTGGTCAGGGGTGTACATCAGGCGGTCAAAGAGATTGACCCGACCTGTCAGTTCGGCATCAGCCCGTCGGGAAATGTGGAAAACTGTCTGGATATGGGCGCGGACGTGGTGACCTGGGGAAGCTCGGAAGGATATGTGGACTATCTCATACCACAGATTTACTGGACCAATGACAACACCATTGCGCCGTATGAACCGATGTGCCGGAAGTGGCGGGGACTGGTCACGTCGAAATCCGTCAGACT